>JBASAV010000506.1:0-3727 GCA_049650785.1 Lewinella sp.
GTCTATAGACGCTACGCATCCGGTCCGCTTCCTCCGTTTCCCGTTCGGTATCGGGGTGGCCGGTGGTGGCTGTCGACCGGTCAAATTCTATATTTTTCCAATCCCGGGGTAGCAAGCGGTCGAAAAACGACCCCGCCGTCGTGGTGTAAAGTTCTGCTGTGCACATTGGTTTTTCAATTGTTCCCCCGAAAGGTAAATGCGGGTGGCACAGCAGGATAAGCTTCTTCGATGGGAACGGACTGCGGATCGACGAAAACAAGCCTGACCGTCAGTAGGGCGAAGGGTTGTCGGCCAGCCGGGCCGTCCAGAACTCCTGGAAGGAGCGTAGCGGTTCGCTGTAGCGGTAAATTTTGGTACCGTATTCCCGCGCTTCCGCGGTGCGTATGGCACCGACAACCTCCATCTTCCCGAACCAGTTGTCGAGATCGGAGGCCGGTTCGTCGTTGACGTAGTAGAGCGCCGTAAAGGGCTTCGGAAGGGAATCCGGTACCCAGTAGTTAAAGGCGTCGCTGAAGGAAATGGGTTCGGGAATGCCCTGCTCCCCCTCGACCATGAGCACCGCGCCAGCTTGTCCGTAGTTTTCGCAGTAAAGCGCCGTCGTTTCCGGGCTTGGCTCCCGTGCGTAGGCAGCTACCAGCGCTCGTTGGAGTTCGGGCCACCCCAGTTGGTCGGCGTAATCCTGCGGCAGGGCATGGATTCCGCCATCTTCCCACCGACGGCCGGGCGCAAGGCCGTAGTCCTGCTCCAGATCCTGGAAATAGGTAATCAGGTCTCCCTTCCCGATGACCGGCAGTCCGACCGGCAGCACGGGAAGGTTGAGCGCCACGATCGCCACCGGCAGAATATATCGCCAGCCCCGCTCCGGCAACCATTGCTCCCAGATTATCGCACCGGCAGCGATCAGGGCTGGAAAGACGCCCATGGCGTAGTAGCTCTTTCCCCGCAATACCAGCAGCACGACGAAGGTGAAGACCACGGCGGTAATCAGCACCCGATGGTGCCGGAGCAGATAGAAAAGTCCGGGTACAAGCAGCAAGGACCCAGCAAAGGCCAACGTCAGCTGATCGGTCAGGATAGTCATCCGGTCTACGTTGACCAACTGCTGGCGACTGAGGGCACGTATATGCTCCACCGCCGCCCAGTCGTGGGTGACCTGCCACAGCAAATTGGGGAGCCAGATCAGGAAAGCTATTCCGGCACCGTAATACAGCTCCCGCTCCCGAAATATGGCCGGTCGAAAGAGGAGCAGGCCTAATAATAGACCTCCCACCCAGAGCAGGACCAGGTATTTCGTCAGCAAGGCCACCCCGACTACCGCCCCGAGATAAAGCAGGTAGCGACAACGCTCGGTATTCAGGTAGCGCAGCAAGAGTAAGGTCATTACCGTCCACCAGATCAAATCGAGGTGCACCGGCTGAAAAAGGTGAAAAGTCCGCAGGCTCACCGGCATGAACACCGCGGTAGCACAGGCCACAACGGTGGCGAAGGTGCCGCCCCGCAATTCCCGGACGATAGCGGCGATTAGCCAAACGAAGACGCCGCTGAGCAGAGCCGGGAGGAACTTCACGGCAAAGACACTGGTGCCCAGGGTAAGACGTACCAACCCCGCCAGCCAGCCGATCAGCGGCGGTACGGAGGGATACCCCCAGTCAGGATGGTAGCCGAGGGCGAAATACAGGAGCTCGTCCCGGTGGTAGGACAGCGTAGTGGCCGCATAAAGGTGGAGGGTAATAGCCAGCAGGGCGAAGGCGGAAATCCAGACGGAGGCGAGGTGCTTTGGTTGTTGCATCAAAAGAAGTAAGCGAGGAGAGTATAGAGCCCGAGCAGAATCAGCACCCAGGTCGCGATCCGCCACCGGCGATCCGTAGCGATCTCCAATTCAAGCTGATCCCGGAAATTCTTTTTCACGACAGGCCAAGCTTGATCTCGAATCCGGCGCGGGGCTTCCATTCTCTTTTCACCGCCCCCAGGAAGGAGCGATTTTTACGCATAGCCGCATTCCGTTTTATTACTGCACTGGCCGCACTGGCCGCTCCGCCGAAGCTCATGGTGAAGAAGGTTTAGTCGGCTACAACATCGGTCGCTACGGAGAGACCAGCAAGCTTTGCCGATCAACCCAGGCTTGTAATCGACGGAAAAAATCCATTCCCCGTGTGCAATTGATCCAGATGCTGCATCCATAGGTCAAAGCACTCACAACATGGCCAACACCCCCCTACGCATCTCCATCCCCGAACCCTGCCACGAAGATTGGAACCGCATGACCCCGCTGGGCAACAACCGCCGCCACTGCGATAGCTGCGATAAGGCCGTCACCGACTTCAGCTGGATGACCGACCGCGAGATCCACCAATACCTGGCCGTAGCCGGTAATAATTTGTGCGGGCGCTTCCGCCGCGACCAGCTCGATCGGCCGGTACGGGCCTACGTAAAGCCGTCCACCGGTTGGCGGGCGGCGGCTGCCGGTGCGGGACTGCTGCTGAGCGCGGGGGTTAATGCACAGACGGCGGCTAGCGCTCCGGTAACGGACCCGGCACCTCCCTATGCGGAACTGAGCGAGATCATCAACGGGGATGTGGAACAGGAAGCGCTGATGAAGGGTACGTTTTGGGGGCGGGTGCTTGACCAGGACGGTGAGCCGCTCGTCGGAGCTACGGTTTTAGTTCAAGGCACTCAAAGCGGTACGGTAGCCGACCTGGACGGGCACTTTTCTTTATCGGTGAAGGCCGGCCAAAAGCTGTTGATGACGTATATCGGCTACATTGACCTGGTTATAACCATACGTCCGGACGCCACCGGATTTGGAGATGAAAGACCAGACTTCGTGTTGGAAAGTGCGGCGGAAGAGCTGTCCGAAGTGGTCGTGATCAGTTATGGTGAGATACAGGGCAAAATGGTCACCGGGGGAGCCATCAGCGTAGTGGAAGGAACGACCTGTTCCACCGCGTCTGGCACTCCCCTGCCGGAGGCGGAGTGCGAAATGGAGGCGGAGGTCGACCCTGTAATCACCATCCACCCCAACCCCTTCACCGATCGCCTCAACGTCGAGTTTCCCGCCGAAATGGCCGGCACCCTCTCCGCCCAACTCTGGCACGTGAACGGGCAGCTCATCCGAAAGTGGCCCACCCAAACCCACGAAGCCGGTAAGACCCGCATCGAACTACCCCTCGGTGATGCCCCCCTCATACCCGGCCACTATATCCTGCGGCTCACGGATCAGGACGGAAAGGTCACCAGCCAGATCGTCTTGCATCAGTGAACAAGGTGTACACGCCGTTGCGTATAGGTAGCATGTCCACTTCCGCTACCCGCCTGCTGCGCGAACGCATCGTGCTCATCTTTGATTTTGACGATACACTAGGCCCCAATACCACCCGGGCCTACTTCGAGCACCTCGATCTTTCCTACGACGACTTCAAAGCCCGCATGGCCCAGCGAAAGAAGGACATGTGGCAACCGCCCCTGGCGAAGGCCGACCTCCTGCGCGAGTATTCGCACCGGGAAGACAGCCCCATCACCCGCAAATCGATGGAGAAATTCGCCCGGGAATTTCCCCTCTTCCCGGGTGCGGATAAACTGGTTGACTGCCTGAAGGATTACGTGGCCGATCAAGATGACGACATTTCCCTCGAATTCGTACTGCTCACCGCCGGCTTCAAGACGATCCCGGAAAGCACGATCATCGGCACCCAGTTCGACCGGGTCTACGGAGGTGAGCTGGAATTCG
>JBASAV010000507.1:0-4082 GCA_049650785.1 Lewinella sp.
GCCAAGGCGGGTCTGCACAGCCTGAGTCAGTCCCTGGCCCAGGAAGTAGGCAAGGATGACATTACGGTTCACGCGGTGGCACCGGGGTTTATCGAAACGGCCATGGCCCGACCCCATCTACAGGGAGAGGCAGGGAAGGCCGTCAAAGCGCAGAGTCCGCTTAACCGCGTAGCTACCGTTGAGGAGGTGGCTCGTGCTATCCTGTACCTGGCTAGTCCGGAGGCGAAATTTACTACCGGTTCGGTGCTCGACCTCAACGGTGCGAGTTACCTTCACTGATCATGGAGGACGGCCTGTACGAAACATCGGAGGTATTCATTTACCAGTTCGCTGAATGGATCAAACTGGGCGTTGAACTATGCGGTGTATTGGTCATCGCCTGGGGAGTCATGGCTTCCCTCTGGTTATACGCTTCCCGCATCTTCACCCGGGAGGAACAGGATTTCGTGGCCCTGCGGCTTACCCTCGCCCGCTACCTTATCGTTGCCCTGGAATTTCAGCTGGCCGCTGATATCATCAGCACCGCCATTGCTCCTGACTGGGACCAGATTGGCAAGCTGGGTGCCATCGCTACCATCCGTACCGTACTGAACTACTTCCTGGAAAGAGAGATTGACGCCGAAGTGGAAGCGGTCCGCAGCGGAGACCGGGAAGCCTTCGAAACCAGGATGGACGATGCGAAGGATACGCCGACCGACAAAGGCTGATTAAGCGATAGCCTCCAGGTAACTTCCATCGATCGGTTCCTGTACGGCTACCGACCAGCCTTCATCCATTGTCCGCATCGCCCGGAACCGCGTCGTCGCGCGGGAACTATAGTAAATCCACTCTTCCACCGGTTTCTCCCCGTAGGTCGTCTTAAGTACACCCTGATATTGGGAAAGCACGTGGTACCGTTCCTCTCCGTTTCGTAGCGAGGGGGGAGGTTCCGGCCCATCAAACGCCAACATCTCCCGCTCCTCCACATCCAGCGGTCGCTCCTCAAAGTAAATCCATTGGTTCCCGTCCTGGTGGGTGTAAAACTGGCGCGACGGACCGGTAGCCAGTGGACTGGCGTGCAGAATCTTCGATACCTTCCAATCCGCTACGCTACTCCACTCAATCATCTCGGATCCGGTCAACCGATAGGGCGCATCTTTCACCTGAAAGGTAGCTCCCAGTGGCGCGTGGCACAGGGCGAAATCGTAGCTTAGGTGATCGGCGTGCTCGGTATGATCCGGTATGGTCGGCGTAGGGGGTGGTGGAGTGACCTTCGGTTTGGACTGCACTTCCCGGCCGACCTGCTCCATCTCCCGTTGCATCTCTTCCGGAATGAACTTCTTCAGAAACCCCAGATCGGGCATTTCAAAACGCTCTTCCACGGGCACGTCATCGATATGTAGATATTCCTCGATCGTCCGCTCTATTTCTTCGCCGAGACCTTTGTCCGGAACACCACCGATCAGTTTAATCTCCTGCTGAGACCGCGTCCTCAATTTGAGCATGTACAGCTGCGTGGTTTTCTTACCGGACTTCATACTTCCGCCGCGGGTCAGATAAAGTTGCTCTATCTCCCGGGAGATCACGATTCGGTTGCGGCTGAGGGTGGGCAGAGGACCGTGTTTCACCATTAACTGCTGGCTATTGACAGTGATCGTCGTCATATTGAGAAGGAGACTAATAGCGTAGTAACCTACCAGCAATCCGATCAGCAAGTGGAGGCTGATAGCCCAGCCGGCTCCGGTAAACAGAAAGATCATAAGTATACCATTCCATACCGCGGCAAAAAGTAGCATAAAGTAAGCCGCGGGGGTGCGCCATCGATAGGTGATGGTCAGGCGGTTGCTGTGACGCTCGATCTCCAGATTTTCCTGTTTTAACATAGGTATGAAAATAGGACGTATGTAGTAAATTCTACACCTTTATGGACGCCGAACCTGCCGCGTTACATCCGACATATAGTAATATTCAATACTTTGACCGTGGCAGATAAATACAAAGACGACATCTACGACGAATTTCACGACGCCGTCAATATGGCACCCAAGGAGCGGGATAAGTGGTTGGATACGGAAAAATCCAAGTCCGACTCCGATCATATGAAGCAGCTGGCGAGTTATGTCCCCCGCCAGCTGGCGCAGCAATCAGTTGGCGACGCGTCCGATACCGTCTGGGCTTACAGCCTCCAGAATTGGGGCCACGATCCTGCTAAATGAACGTCGCTTTCCGCAGATGCCGTCCACCGTCCTGGCGGCTGCTGGGTTGTATGGTTCAGTTCGTCCTACTGACGTGTATGCTGCTGCCGGCTGTCCTGGGCGCCCAGCAGTTCTACGACGACCAGGTAACGGCTATTCGGGGGATGCTATCCCGTCAGCAATACGGGCAGGCAATCGTACAGAGTGAGGCACTGATCGAATCGGGTCGTCAGCAACGATTAGCGGACGTGGAAGGGCACGGGCATTACCTCCTCGGCCGCGCCCTGCTGGAAAACCCGCAGACACCGGCGGAAGACCGGATACGTGGCATTCAGGCGCTCCGTCTGGCCACGCAGCGATTCAGCGACGCGGGTCAACTGACGTTGGTTGATACCATAACGGCAACGTTACGTGGCATTGCCGACTCCGTCGACGAATCCTACACCTTGCCCCGCTTGTCCACCAGGCCCATACGCAACCGGCGTCTGACGGATGAGGACCTTGATGAAACCGCCCTGACGGCCATCGTGGCCTTACAGAACAAGGAGATCGAGGCACTTACCGACAGTCAACTTCGTCAGCTACTGCGCATCCAGCAGCAGGATCTGGCGTTGGACTCTTTCAAATTTCAATCGCTCAACGATAGCCTGCGGTTTTTGCGCCAGGATATTTTGCTGGAGGAACAACGCTCCCTCACGCGGGAGGAAGTGCAGCGGCGAAATTTCTTTATTGTCCTCGCGCTTGGCGTTTTGGTTGCACTCGGCCTGCTATACCTTCGGTACCGATCGGGCCAGGAATACCAGGAGCGCATACGTCGTGCCCAGGAGCGATCGGACGAGCTGTTACTGAATATTCTACCGCAGTCGGTGGCGCGGGAACTAAAGGAAACCGGAAAGGCTACCGCCCGTCGTCACGAAAACACGACGGTCATGTTCAGTGATTTCGTGGGCTTCAGTCGGATCGCCAGCAGCCGCGATCCGGAAGTGCTGGTGGCGGACCTGGACCGCACATTCCGCGCCTTCGACGAGATCATCGAACGACACGGCCTAGAAAAAATCAAGACCATTGGTGACGCCTACATGTGCGTGGCCGGCGTACCGGAAGCGGACCCCGACCACGCAAATCACGCCGTTGGCGCGGCGCTCGAGATCCAGCATTACCTCGTTGACCACAGTGAATACCACGCCCGCATCGGCATCCACAGTGGCCCGGTGGTAGCGGGGATAGTCGGACGAGATAAGTTTGCCTACGACGTTTGGGGCGATACCGTTAATCAAGCCGCCAGACTGGAAACGGCAGGTCGCGCCGGAGAGGTCACCATCAGTGAAGAAACGCGAAGGTTGCTGGGTAGCGCGTTCGACTGTGAGCGCCTCGGCACCTTTGAAGCGAAAAACATCGGCCTGATGGATCGCTACCGGGTCTTGGATAACCGACACACAAAGAAGCCGTCGTAACCCTCCCGTTGCGGTAGATAGCTCTGGCTACTTTCAACTTCCCAGCCCTGTCCGGCCTCCGTGGTGAGAAAGTGCTCCACGCGCCGCTCGTTCTCCCGGGGAAGAATACTACAGGTGGCATACACCATTTTTCCGCCCACCTTGACCATCCGGGAATAGCCGGATAGGATCTTGTCCTGCTCCGCCACCAGTCGATCGATCGTTTCCGGTGAAAGTTTCCATTTGGCATCCGGGTTCCGGCGCAGCACACCCAGTCCGGAACAGGGTACGTCCAGCAACAATCGGTCCGCTTTGCCTGCCAGTCGCTTGATGATCTTGGTCGAGGTGATCGCGCGGGTTTCCAGGTTGGCTACCCCGTTACGGCGCGCGCGTCGTTTGAGTTCATCCAATTTCCAGGCGTGGATATCCAGACTCAGTAAGCGTCCCTTGTTTTCCATCAGAGCAGCCAGGTGGA
>JBASAV010000508.1:0-4441 GCA_049650785.1 Lewinella sp.
AAACCGGCCTTCGTACCGTCGTGATCCATACTGGTGAAGAGGATCTCTCCGGCCCCACGCTCCTGTGCCTCGGTCACCCAATCGAATAACTTATGCTCCGTCTGGATGCGACCGCCATTGAGGTGGACGTACCATTCCCCCCCGACGAGGCGGGCATCGACGGCCACCACCACGAACTGATTCCCGAAAGCATAGGCCAACTCGTCGATGAGTTGCGGCCGACGTACGGCGGCGGAGTTGATACTGACCTTGTCCGCTCCGGCATCGAGCAACACGTCCACGTCCTTCAGTTCCCGGATGCCGCCCCCGATGGTGAAGGGAATATTGAGGTGGCGGGCGATGTCGCGGGCCAGGTCGGCCAGCGTACGCCGCCGTTCGTGGGTAGCGGTGATGTCCAGAAAGACCAGCTCGTCGGCCCCGGCCTGGCTGTACTTAGCGCCCAGCTCGACCGGGTCGCCGGCATCGCGCAGGTTGACGAAGTTGACACCCTTTACGGTACGGCCATCCTTAATATCCAGACAGGGAATAATGCGTTTTGCCAGCAAGGGTGGGGAAATTTGAGTCGGGATAACGCCGTGCCCGCCGGATAAGTTTTTTGGGGCGGCGGAGCGCAGGAAAGGGCCGGTTAAGTAAAATCGCTAGAAAATAGGCAGCGAAACACACTTCTTTCGCCCGCCGGACAAGATTGTTTCCGGTTTTACCGTTCGGGAACATGTATCAGGCACTTTTTATGAGTGCCGCCTCTCATACAGTAAACCTTCTCGCTCAGATCCTTATGTTTCGAGCCCTTCTACTCCCGGGTAGTCTGCTACTGAGCTGTCTACTATCCGCTCAGGATTTCGACCCCGTTACCGTGGTATGCACGGACGGACCCTTCGTTCTGCAGTCCCCCGTTTCCGACGACGACCCCTCTACTTACGAGTGGGAAATCAGCTACGACGGTCAGCAAAGCTGGCAGTCCGCGCGAATCTACACCTCCAGTATCTCACTCGACCCCCCGCGGTCCGGGATCAGCTACCGCTTCCGCTACGGCACGGCGGATTCGTGTGATGCCGCCGGCGATTGCCGGAAGGTCAGTGATCCTACGCTAATCAACGTAGACATCCCCACCAGCAGCCAGACAGCATCTATCTGTATGCGGGATACCCTCTTCGTAGGAACGGAAGCCCTCACCCGCACCGGCGACTACCGGACCATCCTGGTCACCCCGGACGGCTGCGACAGCATCGTGAATACCTCGCTGACCGTTCTCCCCTCACCGGATGAATTCTACTTCGTGGATGTATGCCCCGGTGAAACCTTTCGCGGACAGACCTTCACCCGGGATACCCTCCTGGTGGAGCACTACCAGACCGCGGCGGGATGCGACAGCATCCTGAACTTCGAGATCAAAGTGGCTTTCTCCAACGATGACCTGTCGATTGACGGCGACGAATACGTATGCCGGGGGGGAGAAACCGCTCTGCGGGTCAATCAGTCCATGGCGAGTTACGCCTGGTCGAATGGTAGTACGGACAGCGAAATATCCGTCGGCAGCGGCGGCAACTATCGGGTGACCGTCACCAACTTCCAGGGCTGTACGAAGGAACTCGAACACAGCCTGACGCTTTCGGAGGTAGACATTATAACCGTAGACCCCGCCGGCACCATCTGCAAAGGATCGGCCACGGGTAGTATCGGAGTCATCGCCTCGGGAGACGGCCCGCTACGGTATGGCCTGTCTAATACGGACAGTCTGCAACTGGAGGGCGTATTCGATCAACTCACCGCCGGTGACTACCGGGTGCGGGTACAAAATGTACACGGTTGCGTAGCGGAGTCGACGACCACCGTAGCGGAGGCCGGCGAGCTTTACCTGTTCGAACCCGGTAAAAATTCGGCACAGATCGAGCTGGGCGACAGCGTCCGATTGCCACTGGCCCCGAGTTTCGCCTACGACAGCCTTTACTGGACCGCGGCCCCCGGCCTCGACTGCCCTAACTGCCCGGTTGTTTTCGTCGACCCGCCCTTCACCCAGGAATACGTTGTCCGGGCTACCTCATCGGAAGGCTGCGAGGTAACGGAAAGCTTCCGCGTGATCGTGATGGAAGTCGAGGATACGTACGCTCCCACCGCCTTCAGCCCCAACGGCGACGGCAACAACGACCTGTGGCAACTCACCGCGGGTAAGCGCGTCGAGTTCGTCGAAAATCTGCGCGTCTTTGATCGCTGGGGGCAACTCCATATGCTGCGCGACGGTAAACTGCCCTACTACGACGAGCAGCTGAGTTGGGACGGAACCCACTACGGTAAGAAAGTCGATCCCGGCTCTTACATCTACGTAGCCACGCTTCACCTCAGCCAGGGTCGCACCGAACAGATCAGTGGCGTCATCACGCTGATCCGCTAACCTAACACCCACTCGCCTATGCGTTTTTTTACTCTTCTACTTTGTTTCCTGTTCACGCAACTTTCGGCGCAATCGCTGGAGCGAAGCGTCATCGGCAATGCCGGCACCCTACTTACAGGCAGCGTCGGCACCCTACAATTCACCGTTGGCGAAGTAGCCGTGGATCGTACCGATAATAAATTGTCCCTGGCCCGCGGCTTTCATCGCGCTAAAGTCACGGAAATAAGCACCTCTTCCTGGTCGGTTCCCGATGTGGATCTCGCCCTTTCGGTCTATCCCAATCCCACTCCCGGAGCCCTTACGCTCACCGGTGACTGGAAGCCGAGTGACCGGGTCACCGTAACGAATATTCTCGGCCGTCGCGTGATCGACCTGGCCCTCCGTCCGCAGAGCCAACAACTATCCCTCGAAGCCTTCCCTTCCGGCACCTATCTCTTAACCATCAGCCGGGCGGGCCGTCCGCTTCGTAGCCTGCGCGTAGTGCGCCAGTAGTGTATTCCCCCTTCAAACCTTCACCCACCTCTACCTAAATAACTGTTATGTATCCTTTACTTAACCCCGCGCGGACCTGCCTGTCCCTGCTGCTCATGCTGGGCATATCTCTAGGCGTGGCGGCTCAAGCCCCCGTCGGCTTCAACTTCCAGGCCGTGGCCCGGGGTATCGACGATAACATTCTCTCGGACCGAAATATCGCCGTGCGGGTGAGTCTCCTTCGCGGAAGCGAGTCGGGTCCCGCCAATTACAGCGAGCGCCATGAAGTGCGCACCAGTGAATACGGCGTCTTCGACTTGGCGGTGGGTACCGGTGAGATCGTTAGCGGATCCTTCGACGCGGTCGACTGGGGATCGGCCAGCTACTACCTGAAAATCGATCTTGACCCGAACGGCGGCAGCAACTACGCCAACATGGGTGCCACGCAGCTACTTTCCGTTCCTTACGCGCTTTATGCCAACTCCGCCGGTAACAGCGAAGGCAATGGCGGCGGAGACGGTGTGGGCACCACCGAAGATCCGACCGATGAGTTACAATCCCTCATCTACGACCCGGTTTCCAATACCCTGACACTGACCGACGGTAACTCCGTGGTCCTTCGTTCGGGTACCGACGAGCAGACCCTGAGTCTGTCGGGCAGTATGCTCGAAATCTCGAACGGCAACAGCGTCGACCTGAAGCCGCTCATGGGTACCGGTGGCGGTGCGGACGCCGATGCTGACCCGACCAATGAGATCCAGGACATCACGCTTTCCGGTCGAGAACTCAGCATCAGCGGCGGTAGTACGGTCACCCTGCCAGCCGGCGGCGGCGACGGAGTAAGCCAGGAGTTGAACTTCGACCCCGTAAGTCGTAAGCTTTCCATCAGTGACGGAAACGACGTGCACATTCCAGTGGGCAACGATGGAGACGGCGACGCCGAAAACGAATTACAGCAGATCAAACTGACCGGCAACAAACTGGAACTATCACACGGCGGCGGTTCGGTCACCCTACCCAGCGGAGAAGGTTCCGTCAGCAACACCGATAATCAAGAGTTGACGTTCAACGCCGTAAGCCGGGAACTCGAAATTGCCGGCGGTAATACCGTATACATCCCCGCGGGAAAGGACGACGATGCCGACCCCAAGAACGAACTGCAAAAAATCAGCATCGACGGTACCACGCTTACCCTGAGTGACAATGGCGGTACCGTGGAACTCCCAGGAGGTGCCGACACCGACGACCAGACCCTCACGTTCGATCCCGTCAGCCGGAACCTGAGCATCAGCGAGGGTAACGACGTGCACATCCCCGTTGGAAAGGACGGCGACGGCGACCCGGAAAACGAGATCCAGGTCCTCAAACTCAACGGCAACAAGCTGGAACTCACAAACGGTGGTGGATCGATCACCCTGCCCTCATCCGAAGGATCCGTCAGCAACACCGATAATCAGGAGCTCAGCTTCAATGCCGGAAGCCGCGAGCTCTCCATTGATGGGGGCAACTCCGTGTATATCCCTATCGGCAAGGACGGCGACTCCGACCCCCTGAATGAAATTCAGGATATCAGCTTTGACG
>JBASAV010000509.1:0-13346 GCA_049650785.1 Lewinella sp.
GGATAGCCGCGCTGCACGCCCGAAGCTGGCAGGAAAACTACCGCCGCGATCTGCCGGGCGACTACCTGGATAAGGAATCCGCTTCCGAGCGCCTTTCGGTATGGACGGAGCGCTTCTCCGATCCGAACGAAGACATGCGGGTTATGCTGGCGGAGCGGGATAATGAGCTGGTCGGGTTTTGCTGCCTGTTCCTTCACCACGATCCGAAAGACGGTACACTCCTGGATAATCTGCACATTCACCGGGACTTTCAGGGCTTTGGCATCGGTCGACGCCTGATCCGCTGGGCGGCCGTCACCACCGTAGCCGAAGACCCAGAGGGACGACTTTACCTGTGGGTACTGAAAAATAATACGGCCGCGGCGGAGATGTACCAGCACATCGGTGGCCGGATGGGACGTACGGAGCAGAAGCAGCTTTTGCCGGACCGGCCGGTCAAAGTGGAGGCGGTAGCGGTACACTTTGCGGCGGCGGAGTTGATTTAGGGGTGAAGGGGTGAAGGGGTGAAGGGCGGGGATGCTCGCCTGCGGCTCGGGCGTTGGAGGTTTCACCACGGAGGACTCAGCAGGGTGCATGGAGAGCGTTTGCCAGAGTTGCCGCTACGCGGCGGGGGGTACCGCAGAGCAACAGTGCCCTGTATAGCTTCATAGTGCCGTCCGGGGAAGGCGCGGAGCGCCTTGTGGAGTTATAAAATCCGAAGTGCGACGGGAAAATCCGTGTTCAATCCGTGCCCTAAATCCGTGGAATCTGTGTTGAGAAAACCTCAAGCCGAAGGCGAGCTGAGAAGTCGCAATGCGGCGGAGAAGTACCGCCAAGTAACAGCGCCCCACAAAGCTTCGCCGAGCCATGCGGGGAAGGCGTGCAGCGCATTGTAGAATCCGTAAAATCAGATGCGTTACGGGGAAAATCCGTGTTTAATCCGTGCCCCAAATCTGTGGAATCTGTGTTGAGAAATCCCGAGCCGCAGGCGAAATCGGACCAAAGGTCCTCAGCCCATTAATGCCAAAAGCCCAAGCAAGCCACCCGGAAAATAAAAATCCTATTTTCAACCAGCAACCAGCAACCAGCAACCAGCAACCAGCAACCAGCAACCAGCAACCAGCAACCATGCCCCGCCCCTACATCCTAGCCGAAACCAATTGGAAACACCTAAAGGACGCCACCGTCGATCTGGCCATCCTCCCCTGGGGAGCCACCGAGGCACACAATTACCACCTGCCCTACGCCACAGACAACATCGAAGCGGAAGGGCTGGCCTACGAAGCGGCACGACAGGCGTACGACCGGGGCGCAAAGTTGATGGTGCTACCTACGATTCCCTTCGGTGTAAATTCCGGGCAGACCGACATCTTCCTGGACATGAATCTCAACGGGAGCACGCAAATGGCCATCCTGCGCGACCTGATTCAGGTACTGGATCGGCAGGGGGTGAAGAAGTTACTCGTCTTCAATAGCCACGGCGGCAACACTTTCAAGCCGCTGCTAAAGGAACTCGGCCTGGAATTCCCCGACATGTTCCTCTGCACCTCCAACTGGTTCCAGGCCATGGACAAGACGCAGTACTTCGAGGAAATGGGCGACCACGCCGATGAAATGGAAACCAGTCTGGTCATGTACCTCCGGCCGGAACTGGTGCTGCCGCTGGACGAGGTGGGGCCCGGGAAGGAGCACAAGCATAAGATTGCAGCCTTCGGACAGGGATGGGTCAGTCACGAACGGCGCTGGTCGCAGATCACCGATGATACCGGCGTCGGCGATCCCAGTAAGTCGAGCGCCGAAAAAGGGGAGCGGTTCTTTCGGGACGTGACGGCCAAATTCGCGGACCTGTTCGTCGAACTGGCGGCATTGGATGTCGATAACATGTACGAATAGGGTGTTTGGTCAGCTTCGGCATCAACATGTTAGGAAGGTTTGACTTCTATAGGCGACCCCCGCCCCGGGGCCCTTTTTGAAGACACTTACCGAATAGACACTATTATGCAAACCGCACTCGGCCTAGCGCTGCTTTCCACGCTATTTATTGTGACCGGATCGATGCTGAAGCTGCTGCTTCCCGGCTTTCTCCTGTTGACCGACGGCCTGCTCGTAAGCGGCCTCGTTTTCCTGGTGCTGGCCACGCTGACCTTTTCGTACAAAGATTACTGGGGGGAAACCGCCTGATCATTCACCGTCCGGCGACGCTGGGCGCTCCAGCTATGAAATACGCCCGCTCTATCGGTTGCCTGCTCGCCGCCCTCGGTGGTTTCAATCTGACGGCCCAGACGCCGACTTTCTTTACCAATAGCCGCCTGGTGCTCGGCACCAAAGTGGAAAAGTCCGCTTCGGTGAGTCTGGGCGATGTCGATAATGACGGCGACCTGGACGCCGTAGTCGCCAACGGTCGCCACTGGCCGGGGCAGAACCGGATCTTTCTTAATAACGGTGAGGGGCTCTTCTCCATGTCCCGCCCGTTGGGCAAAACGGAAGCCACCAGCTACGCCACCGAACTGGCCGATCTGGACGGCGACGGTGACCTGGACGTAGCCGTAGGTAACGACCGCGCCCCGAACGCTATCTTCCTGAATGATGGCGCTGGTCGGTTTTCGCCCGCCGGCGGCTTTGGCGACCCTAACGCCAGCACGCGTAATCTTACCGTCGCCGATATCGACGGGGACGGGGACATCGATATCCTTATCACTAATCGCGGTCAGGTCAATGAGATCTGCGTGAACGACGGCGCGGGCGGCTTCGCGGAGACCCGCTCCTTCGGTAGTGAGGACGACTCCACCATTGACGTAGAGGCCCGGGACATGAACGGTGACGAAGCCGTCGACCTGGTGCTAGCCAACCGCGACGGGCAGCAAAATTTTGTGTACCTGAACGACGGAACGGGCCAGTTCAACGAACGGTTACCCTTCGGTACCGGCAAAGACGAAACGCGGGCCGTAGAGGTAGCGGACATCAACGGCGACGGCCGGCCGGATATCATCGCCGCCAACATTGAAGAGCCCAATCGCCTGTATCTCGCCACGGAGGACGGAGCGTTCACCGAGACCGTATTCGATACCGACAGCAGCTATACCTACTCCCTGGCCGCCGGTGATCTGGACGGCGACGGGGCCCCGGACCTGATAGTCGGTAATGTCGAAGCGCCGAACCTCGTCTTCCTGAACCGCGAGGGGGGTACCCGCTGGGAAAGAATAACCCTGGCCGAAGAAGACCGCTACACCTACGACATCCGCCTGGGTGATCTGAACGGGGACGGGCGACTGGATATCGTTGAGGCCAACTCCGACGAGGAGAACCGTTATTACCTGAATCGGGCGCCCCGATAATCGGGTCGGGACCGGAGCTTATCTTGCTGGTATGAAGTGGTTCATTCCCCCCGTTCTGACCGTTTGCTGCATGGGGCTCATGGTCCTGCTGCATCGGACGCTGCCCCTGGCCCGGCTGTGGTCCGAAAGTTGGCGCACGCTCGGGATCGGTTTGCTTACGGCGGGGGTACTGATGATTGCTAGCATAGGCTTTTTGCTATTGCGGCGGGACACTGAGATACACACCTTCGGCCAACCAAGGAAGCTGGTCACCGAGGGGCTGTTTCGCTTTAGCCGCAACCCCATCTATCTCGGTTTTTTGATCAGCCTGGTCGGCGTCTGGGTTTACCTGGGGTCGTTGTCGCCCGTAGTGGGTTGTTTTATCTTTTTCCTCGTTGCCGACCGCTGGTACATCCCGTTTGAGGAAGAGCAGCTGGATCGGCAATTCGGGGCGGCCTACGAGGGCTGCCAAAAGCGGGTGGGCCGTTGGGTGTGGTTTCTCTTTTTCGTGCTCATCCATGTACCGCCGCTCGGCGCGCAGACCGATCTCCGCCAACCCTTCATCGACTGTGGGGTGGTAGGCAGCATAACGCTGTACGATCACCAGGCGGGAAAGTGGATCGCCAGCGACATCCGTGACAGCCACCGGGAAACCCTTCCCGCTTCCACCTTCAAAGTTCTGCATACACTCATCATTCTGGAGGAGCGAACCGTAGCCAATGCGCAGGAGATCATCCCCTGGCCCGGACACACCGACACCGTGAAGTACGGCTACCGGCCGGAGATATACCGGGACATGCCCCTGCGCCGGGCCTTTCGCGCCTCCGCCGGCTGGGCGTACATCGAGCAGGCTAAAAAGATCGACAAAGACAAATACCGCCAGTACCTGGCCGCGGCGGACTACGGGAACGGTGATCTTTCCATCGACGATCCCGACTTCTGGAATTACGGTGGGTTCGGTGTCACCCCCGTCAACCAGATCGAAACCCTCATCGGGGTCTACGAGGAAACCCTTCCCTTCCGGCCGGAATCCTTCACCGTGCTCAAAGACATTATGATCGAAGAGCAAACGGAAGACTACACCCTCCGTGCCAAAACCGGCTGGACCCGCGACGGGGGCATCAACACCGGGTGGTGGATAGGCTACCTCGAAACGGAGGATAACGTCTGGTTCTTCGCGACTCGCCTGCAACGGGAGCTTGGGGAAGACGGTCTGGATTTTGGTGCCTGTCGGAAGGAAATTACCTGGAAGGTGCTGAAGGACATTCTCCAGCGCACCGGCGCAAAAGAGGTGGGCGGCGGAGCGCAGGAATAGAGCCTATCGGTGAAAGGGACGCGCCCGTCGAAATAAGATGGTCGAACAGCTACCGGGGCTTTGTTTGGGGTACTACCAGCACGCCCACCCCGTGAAAGCAATCATTTGCAATAGCTACGGCCCACCCGAACGATTACGCATCGCAGACTTACCGATACCCGCGCCGGGTCCGGGCGAAGTGCTCGTTCGGGTGCACCACGCTACCCTTAACGACTACGACTGGAGCCTCGTACGGGGGCGTCCGTATCCCTACCGTTTGCTGTTTGGCCTGCGACGCCCGAAGTTTCCCATCCCCGGAATTGAATTATCGGGTACGGTGGTGGGCGTGGGTCCGAATGTCGGCCGGTTCGGAGTGGGCGCACCCGTCTTCGGAGATATATCGGGAAGCGGGTGGGGTAGCCTGGCCGAATACGTCGTGGTCAAAGCGAAGGACATCGTTGCCCGCCCACCGGATATTCCCTCGGAAGTGGCCGTCACCCTGCCGCACGCCGGTATGCTGGCCTGGCAGGCGCTCTTCGATGCGGGACGCCTGATGGAAGGCGAGCAAGTACTCATCAACGGGGGTGGCGGCGGAGTAGGTACGCTAGCGCTCCAGCTGGCCAAGACGAAGGGGGCGAGGGTGACCGGTGTAGATACCGGCCCGAAGCTCGAGCGGATGACGGAAATGGGTTTCGACGACGTGATCGACTACCGCCGGCAAGATTTTACCCGCCCGGGGGGGAAGTATGACCTGATCGTGGACACCAAGACGACCCGACCCGCTACCGCCTACGCCCGGGTTCTGCGGCCCGGCGGACGCTACGTGACGGTCGGTGGTACGCTCTCCCGCCTGATCGGACTATTGCTTCATAAACCCTTCCTGAGCCAGCCGATGAAGATCGTGAGCCTGAAGCCCAACCGGGATATGGATGCCCTGATCCCCCTGGTTCGTGAGAAGAAGGTCGTGCCACTCATCGATGGGCCTCACCCGCTGACGGAAGTCCCCCATTTATTACGATACTTCGGAGAAGGGAAGCACCAGGGTAAAATCGTCATTCAAATCTCTACACCATGACCCATACCATGCGTGCCGCCGTGCGAACCGCTTACGGCCCACCCGACAGGATTAGCGTAGCCGAAATCCCCAGGCCGGTGCCCGGCGAACGCGACCTGCTCGTGCGGGTACATACCACGACCGTCAACCGGACCGACTGCGCCAATCTAACCGGTCGTCCGATTATCATGCACCTGGTACTGGGTATCGGGTGGCCACGCCAGGCACGTATCGGGACGGACTTCGCCGGCGAAGTGGTAGCGGTCGGCAGCTCCGTCACGGCGTACCGGGTGGGCGATCGCGTCTGCGGATTTCGGGACACCGGGCTGGGCGGACAGTCGGAGTGGCTGACCATTGCCGAGGATGGGCCCGTGATGACCGTTCCGGCGGACCTGGATTACGGGAGCGCGGTAGCCAGCCTGGAGGGGGCACACTATGCCTACGCTATGTTCCGGCGTTCCGGTTTGCAGTCGGGGGAGCGTGTACTGGTTAACGGGGGAAGCGGGGCCATCGGCTCGGCCTTGTTACAGTTTGCCGTCGCCTACGATGCCGAGGTGACGGCAACGGCCGCCCCCGAGCACTTAGACGCGGTGGCGGCGCTGGGTGGGAAGCGGATCATTGATTACACCCGGGAAGACTTTACGCAATCCGGTGAGCGGTACGATTACGTTTTCGATGCCGTGGGTAAGCGCACTTTTGGTGAATGTAAAGGCGTACTAGGAGACCGGGGTATCTATATATCTTCCGAACTGGGTCCGTACGCGCAAAACGTGTTCTATACCCTAAGCACCGCTATCGGGTCGGGGAAGCGGGTCATGTTTCCGATTCCTTTCGGACCCAAAGAGAGTTTCCCGTTCATTCGACGCCATCTGGAGGCGGGTACTTTCCGGCCCATTTTGGACGAGGGGCGGTTTACCTTAGACAATATCGCCGACGCTTATCGCTACGTCATGAGCGGTAAAAAGCGCGGGAATGTGATTTTGGAGCTGATTTAGTCATGGCCATGACGGGCTACGGTGGACATCACGAAAAGCATATCCCGGCCAATCTCCCGGAAGCGGTCGTCGTAGACTTCCTCCTGCTGGGGTGTACCGTCGGCAACCTTCGGATCGTCGTAGGGAATCGCGAACCGGTGATCGGCCCCGGGGACGAAGGGACAGTCGGCCGCCGCCGCCGAGCACACCATCACCGCGGCGAAATCACGTTGCGGATTTGGAGCGGCGTCGAAGACCTTGGAAGAGGCGACGTAGGGAGGCATCTTCTCGTGCCACCGGATCGGGTAGCGGGGGTTTGTAGTGCCTATCCCTTCCCGGACATCGAGACCCGCGCGACGAAGAGCCGCCACCGCGTGGGGATGCAGGGCGGTGGCTTCGGTGCCACCGGAAAAGGTTTCGATTCCTTTCAATTGATAATAATCGGCGGCGATTGCCAGCCAGAGTTGGGTGAAGTGGCTCCGGCGGGAGTTGTGGGTACAGATAGCCACCACCTGGCAAGGCTGTTTTCTTTGGCGGCGGTCGATAAAGTAATCGGCCAG
The DNA here is from genome assembly GCA_049650785.1 of Lewinella sp. Lineage (GTDB taxonomy): Bacteria > Bacteroidota > Bacteroidia > Chitinophagales > Saprospiraceae > Neolewinella. The sequence continues at coordinate 7,176 of JBASAV010000509.1, forward strand.
TTCCTCAAGTTTCGATCGACGATCGCTTGGAATAGTGGGCTCGTCGGCGGAAAGGGAGCGGCAGATTCGTTCGATGGGGGGCAGCAGTCCGCCGGAGTAAAGGGACATAAAGGAAAATGGTCGTGGAGTGTTAAGATTTATTGCCTACGTGCATAGGTAATCGAAAACATCGTTTGAGGGGTAGAATTTATTGCCCGAAGCCAGGCTATTGGATCAATCCTCCCTTCCAAAGCGGATCGATCCAAGGCGACGGGCACAAGTGAGACACTTTTTGCGTGGTATCGGGTGATTGTTCGCCGGGTATACCACGGTGATTTTAAACATGACACGATGAAAGAGCAAACACTCAGTGGGTATATACCCGCACGAAAACTCCATTTCCAAGATCTCCTCCCCTGGACGGCACCCATCCTACTCTGGATCGGCATGGCCCTCTGCCTCCTCGAAAATAACTATTCCGACGCCCGAGTGCTCACGGCGCTGGCGCTGCTGATCGTGGCTACCGCGATCACCTACTATCGGTCGGAAGCCGGTGCCCTGATTACCCTCCCCGTTATCATCTCCGGCGTGCTGGGGTTGGCGATTTTCTTTCCCGTCCAGTTTAGTGCCGGTATCGAATTGGGACTGTTCAATCTCAACTTCGACTTACTCCTCATTCTGATCGCGGTCATTCATTTCGTGACCAACCGGCAAGCTTTCCTGCCCGTACGTAGTGAACCCACCCCCCGCCAACAACAGCGGGAGCTACGCCGCGCGATAGCCATCTACAAGCAGCAGTTCGCGCACATGGATCTGCCGGAGCTGGAGTACATCGCGGAAGACCGTCGGTTCCTGCCTGCGGCGGTTGAAGCGGCCCGGCAACTTATCCATGCTTTCGATCATGAATAGTGAGGTGACCTACCTCCGCCAGATGGGGTACGTCCGCAACTATCCACGAGTCATCAGCCGGACGGAGCATATAAATACGACCAGCAATTCTCCGGAGATGATCGAAATGCTGACTTATCGGGCTAATGCCCTTGCCGCGCTGCACCGGGACGATGAGGCCGTAGAGACCTACACACGGATCATCGGATTGAACGGACAAACCGCCCAGATTTACCTCGACAAAGGCTTACTTGAAATCAACCTTGGCCGATTTGTGGAGGCCGCAGCTAGTCTACACGAGGTATTACGCCTCGAGACGGAAAATCTCCACGCGCTGGATGCGCTGGTACATATTGCGGAAAGCTGTCACCAGTGGCAGGATTTGCTTCTTCTGACCGAAAAGTGTCTGGCAATCGCACCCGATGAGGTTGGCTTTTTGCTCGCACGGGCCGACGCCTTTCGACACCTCGGGCAGTGGCAGCAGGCCATTGAAACCGGCCGGCAGGCACTGGTCCACGCCGCAGATGATGAAGATCTGTCGATGATCCACACCCACCTGGGATGGACCTACAGCTCCATGAAAGACTGGAGCCGGGCGGAGCGAGAGCTGCGATTGGCCCTGGAAGCCTACGATGAATTCGCCGATTCGCATTTTCTACTGGGACTATCCCTGGCGGAGAGCGGAAAGGTAGCAGCCGGCCTGGAGGCTGCCGAACGGTCGTTTCAATTTGACCCCGACAATGCGTACGCCTACAAGGTTAGAGCCATCATTTTACTGAAAATGGGGCAGCGGGAGAAAGCAATAGCGGACTTACGGCAGGCCAGGGAATTAGATTATCGGTTGGATTACGACGATGAGGTGGATGTTCTGCTGCAGCGATTGCTCCAATAAAGACCGCCCACTCCATCGTGGACGGAGCGGGCGGCGCAAAAGTTATGGGTAATAGGTGCTTTACTGTGAAAAGATAATTAAAGCAGAATATGCTGATAAAACGGCAGGAAACCATTCTTAGCATGGAGTAACGAGGTTATTAACAAATAATCCTCATTGCTATATGTATGGGCTAATCGAAATTGGCGTACCCCGTTTCCCCTTCGCTCGTGCGGATGCGGTAGAACCGGTCGGTTGCCGAGAGGATAGTGACGGGTTCCTCGTTGTCCAGCTGGCGAACCACCACGGCCTGCTCGCGGGCGGGACTGCGGCGCAGGTAGTGTAGGCCGCGTTCGGGAACGCGGGCCGGTATATCTCCGGATGCGAGCGAATAGCGTAGTGCTTCCGGCTCCCCGTCCGGTCCGAGGAGGTAAGGGAATGGGTCGCGGGCTCCGTTGCGGTAGATACCGAAATGAAGGTGGGGTGGCGTCGTACGGGCGTTTCCCGTATTGCCGACTAGTCCGACGGTGTCTCCCCGCGCCACGATCTGCCCCGGGCGGACGAGCTGGCTATCCAGGTGGGCGTAGTAGTAATTGAGCCCGCGGCCTTCCCCGTCGCGCAGCCAAACGGTCTTGCCGCCGAGACCCCCGATCTTGGTAGATCGGACAATGCCGTCGGCAACCGCTACGAGGGGCGTTCCGCGCGGCGCAAAGATGTCATTGCCCTGGTGTTGGCGGGCTCCACCCGACCGGCGATCGCCCCAGAAGGATTGAATATTGCGGGAACTGTGGCCCGCTACCGGAAAGAGCAAGGTCGGGTCCGTTCGCAGGATGAGGGCGTAGGCACCCGTATCCGACGATGTGGACTGTACGACGAGCATGAGCTCTTCCCCCTCCCGGCTTTCCGACTCGTAAACGGCACCGGGTTCACCGGATTCCCAACGCAGGATAGCGTCACCGGGCTCGATGGCTTCCTGTACCTTGATGGGGAATAGTTCGCCGAACACGGGACCGACCCCGCCGTCCCCTTCCACCTGGACGGTCAGCATTCGGCCGGGGGGCAGGTAAAAACGGTAGGATAGTGCCGTGAGCTCCAAATCATTGGATCGGCGCACGACCTCCCGGTGGGGAAGGTCAATCAGCAGCGTATCCCGCAGGGCTGCTACGAAGGCCGTATCCCAGGCGGCCGTGAGCGAATCGCCGGTAGGTAGATCGCGCAGGTAGTCGCGGGCAAAGGTTTCCCGGGGGGTGCGTCGGGTAACGATGTCCTCCACCTTGTCGGCAACGTCTTCAAAGAAACCATTGCAGGCACAGGCGGAAAAGAGCACGAGCAAGGACAAAAAGAGGAAAGGTGTCGAGCTCGTTATCAGGCGGTTACGCATACCCCGGAAACAACGCTTCCCGTATTTGGATGCGAGTTAAGAAAGCTTTAACGCGACATCCGATCGGCTAAACACCCCGGTCAAACGGCCGGTTTCAGAAGAAAAGCCATGGCAAAAGATCACGGACCCAGCGTCAAGAACGACGAGCAATACGAAGCCCTGCGCGAGGACGGCATGAGCAAACAGAAGGCTGCCCGCATTGCCAATACGCCGGATGCCGGAAAAAAGGGCGGGCAGGCCGGGGACTATGCGGATCGCACCAAGAAAGAACTGTACGATCAGGCCAAGAAGGTCGGTATCGAGGGTCGATCCAAGATGAGCAAGCAGGAACTGATCGAGGCGCTGCGTAATAATTAAACTATGGCCCGCCCGGACTTCGGTAATGTGGAAAGTGGAGCAGAATTTAACAGCTGGTACTGGCTAAAGGCCGAGATGCAGGCATTCTGTAAGTTGCTCGGGCTGCCCTCCGGAGGGCGTAAATTTGATCTGCGGGACCGGATTATGTACGCCCTTGACCACGACCGAAAATTGTTGCCCAAACCGCGCAAGCGACGACCCGAGAGTACGTTTGACTGGAAGGGCGCGGACCTGAATCTCGACACCGTCGTTACCGATAACATCTCCTTCGGTCCCAACTTTCGCAATTTTTTGGCCGGTCAGATCGATCGAAAATTTACCTGCACGTCCGATTTTATGGACTGGGTGCGGGAGCATGAAGGCGCTACGCTGGCCGAGTGTATAGCTGCCTGGTATGAGCTTGATAATCGAAGACGGGATCCAACATTCAGGCGGGAAATAGCGGACAACAACATGTTCTGTCAGTACGTCCGCGACTTCTATGATCACGATCCGGAGGCCCCATTCCAGCGCGTGAAGGATTGCTGGAACTGGAAACGTCGACAACCGATGGCGGAAGGGGCGGTGGTCTTTTCGGCTTCCGATGACGAAGATGCTCCGTCGTCCTGATCCTATAGCTACCCGGACGCTCCGAGGTCCTTCGTACACTCGGAGGTCCTGGTGCTTTTTCACGGTGGGTAGGAATCCAGGACCTCGGAGAGTGGCCGTACGCAGTAGGCGACCTCCGAGTGTCCGGTCCGATGCGGTAGGCCACCTCCGAGCATCCGGCCCGATGCGGTAGGCGACCCGTAAGAGTCCGGCCTGACGCCATGGGTGTGCTCTCTTGGTTGCCCCGGACGCTCCGAGGTCCTTCGTACACTCGGAGGTCCTAGTGCTTTTTCATGGTAGGTAGGAAGCCAGGACCTCGGAGTGTGGCCGTACGCAGTAGGTGACCTCCGAGTGTCCGGCCCAATGCGGTAGGCGACCTGTTAGTGTCCGGCCTGACGCCGTGAGTGCGCTTTCATGCTTGACCCGGACGCTCCGAGGTCCTTCGTACTCTCGGAGGTCCTGGTGCTTTTTCACGGTGGGTAGGAAGCAAAGGACCTTGGAGTGTGGCCGCACGCAGTAGGCGACCTCCGAGTGTCCGGCCTGACGCAGTAGGCGACCTCCAAGTGTCCGGCCCGATGCAGTAGGCCACCTCCGAGTATCCGGGCAAACCGATTAATGGAAAAACTCTTTTCCTGCGCGCCGGCGCCCAAATCAACATTAGCCACTGGCAGCACCTTGTAAGGCTACCCTCTAAACTGGTACGTATGTCCTGGACCGAAAAAGATAATGCCCTCCACCGAGAATTCAACTTCAAGGATTTCCGACAGGCCTTCGCCTTCATGACGGAGGCAGCATTTGCCGCTGAAAAGATGAACCATCATCCCGACTGGACCAATGTGTACAACCGCGTGACCGTCAAGCTGAATACCCACGATGCCGGCAACACCGTCACCGACCGGGATCGTAAACTGGCCGAACAAATGGACGGTATCTTTGCCCGCTATGCCTAAGGTGCTACTGTTTTTGATATCGTTGATCGGAGTGAGTGTGGTCAGAGCCGCGGAGTATCACTACGATTTTCATGCGGAGGCCCGGGCTATTTACGGGGACGTAATGACCCTAGAGCTGGATCTCGCCGAGGCGGGAATCGACCGATTGAAGCGGGACGAACCCCGGAATCTCGTGGCGCAGCACCTGGGTAGCTACATCGACTTTTTTCGCCTCTACCTATCCGGCGACGAGCAATTGGATGGGCAGCTCCAGGAGCGATTCGACCGCCGCATTGAATTGCTTCAGCAGGGGGATCCCGCTTCGCCGTATTACAACTTCGCGCTGGCGGAGGCCTATCTGCACCGTAGCCTGATCGATGTCCGATTCGAGAGACATTTGGCGGCCTTTCGATCACTGAACCGGGCTAATAAATACCTCCGCGACAATGCGGATCGCTACCCGGAATTTCTACCCACCTACAAAGACCTGGGCCTGTTGCACGCGGCAGTCGGCACCATTCCACCGCAGTATAAGTGGGGGGTAGAGTTGTTTAGCTCACTGCAGGGGACGATACCGGGGGGACGGAAAGAAATGCGGCGAGCCATGGCCGACCGGAGCAGTCCCTTCTATATCGAAACCAGCGTGCTTTACGCTTTGATGGAACTCTACCTCGCCGATGATGCGGAACGGGCGTGGCAAACCGTCCGTCAGTTAAATCTGCAGCCCGCCACTAATAAGCTACACTGCTTTATCCTGGCCACCATTATCATGCGGAATAATCGCAATGCGGAGGCGCTGCGACTGCTGGAAGCCCAGCCACGCGGCGGGAATAGCGCCGATTTTCCCTACCTGGAGTTCATGCTGGGGCAGGCGAAACTCCGCAACCTCAATCCACAGGCCCGACTGCACTACCGGTCCTTTCTTCTCCGCTACCCTGGCCGACACTTTCGGGAGGAAGCGCTGCAGAAAGTCGCCTGGTCGTACTTACTGGAGGGAAACACGGAGCGCTACCACCGTACGATGGCGGAAATTGAAGGGGGTAGCCGAGCGGGGGGTGATGAGAGCGCCACGCGGGAAGCCGCTATGGGAAAGACGCCGCAACCAGCCTTGCTACGGGCCCGGCTACTCTTCGACGGCGGCTACTTTGAACGAGCCCGGGCGGAATTGGATGGCATCG
>JBASAV010000510.1:0-2713 GCA_049650785.1 Lewinella sp.
GTGCCCAACGGATCATCTGGCTGGACCACGGAGAGCTAATCGGTGACGATACCGACGCTCACATCGATACGGTAGCCCGCTTTCTTGACGAGAAGACGATTGCCTACGTCGGACCGCCCCCGCCGGATGACGCACACTATGCTGATTTTGTCAGCATGCGCCAGGAGCTACAGGAAAGGGCTACGGGCTACGACCTATTAGAACTTCCCTGGGCAAATGCGGTAACCAGCGATATAGACGGTCACCGCTTACCCGTATCCTACGCCAATTTCCTGATCAGTAACGGAACGCTGTTCCTTCCCGTGTACGGTGTCGAGAGCGATGAACGCGCCATATCCGTTCTACGTGAACAGGGAAACTATCGGGTAGAGCCAGTACCGTCGCGCCCCTTCGTGGAACAACACGGTGCGCTGCACTGTCTCACTATGCAAATACCCAGCTGGTCCTAATCTTACCCACATGAACTATCCGAAAGGCACGCGGAGACATTTTCTAAAGCGGGCTCCGCTCCTTGCGGCTACGCCCCTGGTGGCCGCGAACCAGGTAAATACACCAAGTGCTTTGCGGCCGGCAACCGGTCCGGTAGTCATTTCCACTTGGCAGCACGGCCTGTCCGCTAACGAAGAAGCCTGGAAAGTTCTCGCAGAGGGCGGCACCGCGCTGGATGCCGCCGAAGCTGGCGTACGGATTACGGAAGCCGATCCCCAGGTGCGTAGTGTGGGGCTGGGTGGCTACCCCGACCGGGACGGCATTGTTACCCTGGATGCGGCGATTATGGATGGTAGTGGTGACTGCGGGAGCGTTGCCGCCCTGGAAAATATTCTCCACCCCATCTCAGTCGCCCGTCGCGTCATGTCGGAGACCCCGCACGTGATGCTGGTTGGAGCGGGTGCCAGGGAATTTGCGATCGCCGAGGGCTTTTCACCTACCGAACTGCTAACCGAAGCTAGCCGAAAGGATTATCAGAAATGGTTGGAAGAAGACGGATCCTACCGTCCCCCCATCAACGTAGAAAATCACGATACGATTGGTTTGCTCACGCTCGATCAGGCCGGCAACATTGCCGCCGCCTGCACCACCAGTGGCGCGGCCTATAAATACCACGGCCGCGTGGGAGATTCCCCCATCGTGGGCGCCGGGCTGTACGCCGACAACGAGGTAGGAGCCGCTACGGCTACCGGCTGGGGAGAGGCGGTTATTCGTGCGTGTGGTAGCTTCCTGGTAGTCGAACTGATGCGACAGGGTCACGATCCGACCGAAGCCTGTCGGCTGGCCGTGGAACGGGTTATTGCCAAAAATCCCGACTGGAAAGAAATCCAGGTCGGCTTCATTGCCCTACATAAGGACGGCCGCACCGGGGGTTATTGTATACACCCCGACTTCGATTACGCCGTTCATGACGGCGACGGTAATCGCATGGTGATTCCCGACAGCAAAGTGTTGCGGGATGAATAGACCTTTATTCGAAGTTTGCCTGGAGGGGGTTGACGATGTGGTCGCCGCGATCGAAGGCGGTGCCGATCGGGTTGAACTCTGTGCCGCACTCTACGAGGGGGGTCTTACGCCAAGCTACGGAGCCATTGCCACCGTGGCAAAGATGGCGATCGACGCCAGGGTAATGATCCGGCCCCGCAGCGGCGACTTTTATTACTCGTCCCGCGAGCTAGACACCATGGAAGCAAATATTCGGGCTTGCCGTGATCTTGGCATTAACGGAGTGGTACTGGGCGTGCTGGATGAGGAGGGCGACATCGCCGTAGACAAAGTCAAGCGACTACTTCGCACCGCTGATGGCCTCGAAGTAACCTTCCATCGGGCATTTGACTTGTGCCGCGATCCGATGCATGCCATGTTTCAGTTGGCCGAGCTCGGTATTTCCCGTATTCTGACGTCCGGACAACAGGCGACGGTTCCGGAAGGGTTACACCTGATCAAGGAGCTTATCGATCACGCACCGCCGGAGTTGACCATCATGCCCGGTTGCGGCATCACGCCGGATAACCTGCTCCAGGTGATTGCCCAGACGGGTGCCACCGAATTCCACGCCACTGCATTCGAACGGGTGCAAAGTCCAATGCGCTACCGGAACGAGCGGGTCTATATGGGGATTCCCAGTCTGCCCGAGTACGAACGGGAACGCACCAGTGCCCGGGTCGTACGGCAATTCATGACCCTGGCCGCGAACATTGATCGGCCGATAAAAAATGTCGGAGCGTAAAGCGTAGGAAACGGGGTAGTAATAGCTGTCAGCAGGTGATAATCCATAATCATCATCAGACTGTCAAATAAAATGGCAAACGGCCAATCCAGATAGGGGCTATCTTGCGTAGGTGTGAACCTAGTTCACCCTTTAACTACCTGCAAACGCAAATAATAGCTCATGCAACAACTTCTACTTAAGGGCCTGGGGACAATCGTCCTGTTACTGGCCTGTTTACCGCCTTTAGTGGCATCATCCCACCGGGAAGCTCCCCTGATTGCCGACGATCCGTTAGCCGATAATACAGACGTGTATGCGTTTGTGAGTCCGGACGATCCCTCCACCGTAACGGTGATCGCCAACTATATACCCATGCAACTTCCGCAGGGTGGTCCTAACTATTACACCTTCGGAGAGGATATCCGCTATGAAATTCACATTGACAACGATGCGGCCATAGCCGGAGATGAGATCACGTACCGCTTCACCTTCGAGCGGATGAATCAGGATCCA
>JBASAV010000511.1:0-4224 GCA_049650785.1 Lewinella sp.
AGGCTGACATAACCTTGACTACGGAAGCTAAAAGTGACGGGATCCGTCGAGAAGAGCTGAAGTAAGGCTTAGGCCACCGCCGAGAGCACAGGCGGCCATGAGTACGTACAGTATCGTCATGAAGGCAACATTTGAGAGATGATGGGTAAAATGAACAGAATTAAGAAGGCTGGAAAATCGAATCGGGAGAATTAAATGAGCGCCTCTCGACCGACGAGCGCAATAAACATAATTGCGTCCCTATTTCCAAACTGTCAGGCAAGGAATTTATTTTATGGTAACTTAATTATCGCAAACGCTTGATCTTCAACTTGCGGCGGCCCCATCTGACCGGCTTCCCATTCATAAATTCGCAGGGTAGGCTCATCCATCTCAAAGGGGATAGCGTACAAACCGTTTAACTGCCGACCCGTGATAATCTCGGGCTCGGAAACACCATGTAAATCACCACTGTAGACGTAATACGCCCGACCCTTTCCGGGGGGCTGAATGTCCGACAGGTCAACCAGCGCAACTCCCGCTTCCTGCAGCACGTGAATGTGCAGCATACCGGAGTCTACGGCCTGATTGAAGGATGTTAAATTTTCCCAGTCTCCGTTAGCGGTAGTCAGCGCGGCGCGGCCTCTTTCCATATCGCGGCGGTGGCTGGCCACGTCCTGGGCGTGCAGCGCGCGCTCGGTGACCAAATCACCCCGTACGTCCTCCTTGAGCCGGAAGAAATAACCCGCCACGCCGATGAGAAGGAGGCAGGCAGCCATGAGAACATAGCGCCAGATATTCAGCGAATGATTGTGCTCCATCATGGCGGTGATGACCTCGTGGTCCAGATCGCGAAAATCTTCCGCGGTACGGGGCTCCCGGTTGCCGGGTGGGGGCGTAATTTCTCGCATATCGGCGTATGCGTTGAGCTCCTGGCGAATGCGCGACACCTCACGGCCGAGGTCCGGATCTTCTTCGATCATTCGTTCTACCTCAGCATTACGCTCCTGTCCCAGCAGGCCCAGTACATACTGGTCAAGCAGGCCGCTGCGCTTTAGATCGTCGCTTTTACTCATACGCCCGGGGTTAGTAGGATGCTTGTAGAAACACATAGCTCTACGCGATGTGCGTCTGATATACGTAATTGAATATCCTCCCACCTTGTTTAGTACTGGCTACACGATCCCGATTCAGTCGGGAAGATGGCCTAATTCCCGACGGCGCTTCCGTCATACGCCCAGCGCAGATACAGGGCTCCCCAGGTAAATCCGCCGCCGAATGCCGTCAGGATCAAGTTGTCCCCCTTCTTTAGCTGCGGCTCATAGTCCCACAGGCACAGCGGCAGGGTTCCCGCCGTTGTATTGCCATACTTGTGGATATTGACCATGACCTTTTCCCGCGGGAAGTTGACCATTTTACTGACCGTATCGATGATGCGGATGTTGGCCTGGTGGGGTACGAGCCAGTCTACCGTGTCCGCCGTCAGGTCGTTGCGCTGCATCACTTCCGTGACCACTTCCGACATCCCCTTGACCGCCGCCTTGAATACGGGTCGGCCGTTCTGGCGCACGAAGTGCTCCCGCGCCATGATGGTATCAACGGTAGAGGGCTTGCGCGATCCTCCGGCTACGAGGTAGAGAAATTCCTCTCCGCTTCCGTCACCGTAGTGCTGGTAGTCGATGAAGCCATCACCATCCGTAGCTGGCTCCAGCATAACGGCGCCGCAGCCATCACCAAAGATCACGCAGGTGGTGCGGTCGGTATAGTCAATGATGGAAGACATCTTGTCCGCCCCTACGACGATCACCTTTTTATGCTGCCCCGCCTCGATAAACTTGGCGCCTACGGTGAGTGCGTAGAGGAACCCGCTACAGGCGGCGCTGACGTCGAAGCCGAAGGCCTTTTTAATGCCCGCCCGGTAAGCGGCGACGTTGGCGGTATCGGGAAAGATGCTGTCTCCGGTGACCGTAGCGCAGATGACGAGTTCGACGTCGTCCGGATCGGTATTGGTCTTTTTAAGCAGGCCCTTGAGTGCTTCCACCACCATAACCGAGGTTCCCTTGCCTTCCCCCTTCAGGATATGCCGCTCCTTGATGCCGGTACGGCTGGTTATCCACTCGTCGTTTGTGTCGACGATCGTAGCCAGTTCATCGTTGGTAAGTACGTAGTCGGGTACGTAACCCTGTACTCCCGTAATGGCGGCTCGAATATGACTCATGGTTTAGGGGTGCTGGTTAAAGGGCACAAGGTAAGCAGGTCACCGTCACCCCGCAACTTGTAAAGTCTTGCGAAAACCGGTAGCTAAGTCGCACCGTGTTTCATTCGGGCGGTACGGAACCCTGGCCCATCACGCACTCACGCTGTGATCCACCAGGTCAGGATCGATTTCTTCGGGTGACTCGCTCAGGGCGACCAGGCCGATAAAGGTAAGTAGGCCGTTGAAGGCAAGAATCAGGAAGCCGAATTCAAACCCACCGAGCAGTTCGGCGGAATACCGGTCCACCACGATGGATATCACGGGAGACAGCAAGCAGACTACGATCAGGGCCGGGAAGTGGGTGTTGCCGATCATGATGGTCTCCCGTACCCGGAAGTTAGTTAGCAGTCCGAAGCTGAACAGACCGAGCAGGGGGCCGTAGGTGTAGCCGGCCGCTTTAAATAGGTCGTTGATCACCGCCTGATTATTGATGAGTTCAAAACCCATGATCACCAGGAACAGGAGTAGGCTAAAGCCGGAGTGGACCAGCAGCCGTTGCCGTTTGGGGGAGGTAATTTTTCTTTCTCCGGTTTGTGGCGTCTTTTTTTCCTGCGCGCCGTCGCCCTCATTTTCCCGCATCCCGAGAAAGTCCACGCAGAAGGCCGTGGTCAGCGCGGTCAAAGCACTATCGGCGCTCGAGTAGGCTGCGGCCACCACACCGAGGACGAAGAGCACACCCGCTACGGCGGGCAAATTCACCAGCGCGATCGTGGGGTACAACAGGTCGGAAGTGGGTGGGATAGTGAGTCCTACGGTAGAAGCGTAGATGTACAGTAGGGCACCCAGCCCCAGGAAAAGCATGTTGGCGAAAAAGAGCACGATGCTGAAGGCGAACATATTCTTCTGCGCGTCCCGGAAGTTGGGCATGCTCAGGTTTTTCTGCATCATATCCTGGTCGAGCCCCGTCATCACGATGGTGATCAACGCGCCACTCAGGAACTGCTTGAAGAAGTTATTCGGATCGGTCCAACCCCCTTCGAAAAAGAACCACTGGCTATAGTTGCTCTGCCGGATGAGGCGGACCATGCCTCCGATGTCGGTCTCCAGTGAATTACCGATGTAGATGACGGTAATGGCTGCGGCGGTGAGCATACACACCGTCTGGAGGGTATCGGTGATGATGATCGTTTTTATTCCGCCCCGGAACGTGTACAGCCAGATGAGCAGAATGGTGGCCGCCACGGTGACGGAGAAGGGAATCCCAATGGGTGCCGCCACGAAGCGCTGGAGTACGATAGCCACCAGGAAGAGCCGGAAAGCCGCCCCTATGGTCCGCGACAGCAGGAAGTAGAACGAGCCGATCTTATAGCCGTGCCACCCGATACGGGAGTGCAGGTACTCGTAGATACTCGTAAGCCCCATACGGTAGTACAGCGGTAGCAGCACGACGGCGATCACCAGGTAGCCCAATAGGTACCCCATCACCACCTGCATGTAGCTAAAGGCCTGGTTGACCCCGCCGGCTCCCACCGCGCCGGGTATGCTGATAAACGTTACCCCGGAGAGGCTGGATCCGACCATGCCGATCGCCACGAGTGGCCAGGCGGACTTGCGTCCGGCCAGGAAGAAGTCGCTGTTGTCACTTTCCTTACCGCTGGTAAGAAAGGAAACCAGTACCAAGACGGCGAAATAGATCGCGACGATACCGAGGATAGCCAGTGGACTGAGGGATGCATTCATACGGGGGAGCGCAATTTATGCAATTCCCCCGCGAATGGATTAGCTCAGTTTGGCGAGCTCATCCCGGAGGGTTTGCGGACTCTGAACGCCCGCGGCGCGGAATTTAAGTTCTCCCTTGTGAAAAATCATCGTTGTGGGCATGGCCTGCACGCCGAGTTTCTCGGTGATTTCCGGGTTACGGTCGACGTCGATCTTGACCAGGCGCATGTCGTCACCAAGCTCTTCCTTTAGTTGCTTGAGGATGGGTGAGTAGGCGTGGCAGGGCCCGCACCAGGTGGCGAAGAAATCAATCAGTACCGGCTTTTCGC
>JBASAV010000512.1:0-3144 GCA_049650785.1 Lewinella sp.
GTTTAGCACTCAGCGTGAAAAGTAGGCCCGCGAAAAATTTTATCCCGCCGAGGCCGTTTTTAAATCAAGGTTATTCGAGGTATACTCGGTAGTCTGCTGTAGCCATCGGCGATTCAGATTCATCAGAAATTTGACGCCCGGAGTTTCTTCTGGCCGCCATGATCGGTTTGTACCGCTTCATAGCGAATCAAAAATACCCGGGATGCAGCGCGTTGATTTTTAGACATGAATTTATATCCTCGCCCCTTCCTTTTTTAGGACAGGCCGTAGGATATGTGCAAACAAACACAGGTGTATTATTTTACTTCCTCCCCACCGGGGCGTTGGCCCGTTCGATCGGCCCTGACGCTGCTTTTAGGTGCTTTCACCCTATCGCTTTCCGCCTTAACTGCCGTTTCTCCAGGATGTGGCGGGACGACTTATTACCAAGACGATAGCGAGGGTAACGGACTGGTAGTCATGGAAGCGGAAACCTCGACCTTCAGCCGCTCGTCTAACGTGGCCGATCACAGCAACTTCGTGCTGTGGCTGGAGTACACCAGTAACGATGCGGGCAACGGGGGGTACGTCAAGGTAAACACAACGAACGAAAATAGCGGTATTGATACCTACGACCAGGGGGCTGAACTGTCCTTCGACATTGACTTTGTCAAAACCGGCAACCATTACATCTTCGTCCGCTTCCGCGCTGATAACAACAATAATAATTCGCTGCACCTTGAATTTGATGGGGTACGGGTAGGATCGTGGGCCTTCCCGCTAACGGGGGCCAACTGGATGTGGGTACGAATTCCGGTCTCCGTCAACCCGGCCACAACGGGCTTACACAACTTCAGTGTATACCACCTGGAAGACGGCATGGACCTGGATCGTTTCATCATCAGTAGTGACCCCGACTTCATACCAGACGGAATCGGCCCGGACGCAACGGAAGACGGAAGCAATCGTACCCGCGGTTTGAACGAGCGGGTCGAATACCACATGGACTACCGCAGCGGCCAGGGCTATGCCGTTCTCGAGGCCGAAGTGTATACCTACAACATGAGCGGCCTGCTGGCGTACGAGTGTCGGCCGTGGGAAAGCATTGCTGACCCCAGCGCCAGCGGCGGATCCTATATGGCCGTTGCCCAAGCGGGGGAACTGGTGCCGGATAACCAAATCTGGTCTGCCCCCCTGATGGACTACGAAGTCAGTATCGACGTGGCTGCCGAATACTTCGTTCATATTCGCCACCGGAGTCCTTCGGAAAGCGACAACTCCATATTCGTTTCGGTGGATTACACTACCTCAGCACAGTTTCGTCTCACGGCAACTACCGACTGGATCTGGGAAAGGCAGAGCCTGGGCGTGATCAATCAAAACCAGGGCACTTTTCTGCTGAGCATCATCATGCGGGAAGACGCAACCCCCATCGACAAAATCATTCTGACGACCGATCCGGATTTCGTTCCCTCCGGCACCGGTCCGATCGAGACCGCCCTGGTGCCCGCTCGCTTAGTCTATCAGCAGGATAATAGTCCGGAACACCTGGTACAGCTGCCGATGGAAACACCCAGCCGCGATCTTGCCGGTGTAGGGGCTTACCAAAACCTGCAGTGGACGAACCGAACTGACGGCACGGCCCTTGACGGTCAGTACGCGGTCGTACCGAATATCGGCGGTGCGCAGACCAATATCAATGGAGCCGCATCGGCCAATGCTCCGGTTCAGGAGTTTGACATCAACTTCGTAAACACCGGCACCCACTACCTCTACGTTCGACACCAATCGCCGAACGGAAACGACAATTCCTACACCTACCTCTTCGACGGTGTAAAACAGCAGGAGATCCACATCAATACCTTCTCCCCCACCGAATGGCGTTTTTACGATAATCTGCCGACCATCAACGTGCCATCCACCGGTATTCATACCCTGTCGATTGCCATGCGGGAGGATGGCACGCCCATCGATCACGTAGCCATTTCCAGTAGCCCGGCCTATAATACTACTACCCTTCCCGTTGAGCTACTGGCACTGACGGGAGAAGCTTACTATGACCATAACCTGATTTATTGGGCCACGGCCTCCGAGCGTAATACCGCCTATCACCACGTCGAGCGCAGCCTGACCGGACTGGACGATTGGGAACCCATCAGCAGTACCATGGCCGCGGGCAACAGTGAGGAAGTCATCGACTACGAATTCTACGATCGCCACCCGGCCGATCTGGCGTACTACCGGATCGTTACGGAAGATATGGACGGTACGTCGACCCTCAGTAGCGTGATATCGGTCACTCGGGCCGCGAAAGCTTCCCAGCAACTTACTATCTACCCAAATCCGGCCGTCGATCACACCAATATTTCTTTCGCGCTGGCAGCGGATCTTCAGGTAAAGCTGCGGATCATGACCCTCGATGGGCGGGAGGTTGCAGAACGGGACTATGCCGGCCAAGCCGGAACCAACACGGTAGATCTACCCGTTAATAACCTACCCAACGGTAGCTATATGGTCGCCGCATCCGTTCCTGGTAAGAACCTCATGGTTAGCCCGCTGCTGGTTGCCAGATAATTACTACTCGCCTATGTTTACCCCTTTTAGCCAACATGGAAGGTTAAGCCCGCGACGCTTCGGTTGCGGAATTTCGTACTCAATTGCCGCTCTCCGGGCGGTTCGGACGGAGCGCACGCGCTCACGCCGGGTTAACTCGGCCCGGATGAAGGCATCCACCCTGGAAGTATCCGGTCTGCCCGTGTCAACTATAGCGGCCATTGTACGCCTCGACGAACTGACGGCATCCGTAATTGGCGCTTACTGATCAATAATTAATCAGGTTAGCGCTAATGTAGGTATCACGAACCCTGGCTTTACAGTCGTCCCACCAGCCCGATCTCGAGCTGATCAATCCTGCCTAACAACGTCTCGGACCCAGCCTCTCCGTAGGGCCTACCGAACTTGCCGAGATTATACGTTTCGCGAACAAAAAACTGTAAATACGGAGTGAGCTGGTATCCCTGTTGTAGATGGATGTATGCCCGGTAGCTACGCAAAGCATTATCATCTTCGCTGAAGCCATCCCCCGGGACTGTGCGAAAGATATTCCCATCCCGAACCACGAAAGATCGATCCGGATGCGGATCGATCCGCTTCCCCTCTTTACTC
>JBASAV010000513.1:0-2590 GCA_049650785.1 Lewinella sp.
GGCCAGCCCCTACTCCAAAAACCTCATGGATGCCGAAAACGGCATCAGCTACGAGGAACCCAGTCCGAATACCTTCAGCTTCAACTCCCCCTACGGCTACTGTCCTACTTGCAAGGGCCTCGGGCAGGTGAATAGTCCGGACATCACCAAGATCATCCCCGACCGGTCGCTCAGTATCAATAAGGGGGGACTGGTTCCACTGGGCGACACCCGCGACAATACCACCTTCAAGCAGATCAAAGCGATCGCGAAGACCGAAAAATTCAAGCTGACCGAGCCGATCGAGAAGATCGCGCCGGAGTCGCTGAATGTTATCCTGTACGGTCGGAAAGACAGCAAGAAAAAGAAGAAGAGCCGCTACGACAAGGTGGCCAACGACATGGTCTGGGACGTCGAAAAGCACGGCCTGGTCAACATGATCGTGCGTTGGTACGAAGAAACCACCAGCGAGCGTATCCGCACCTGGGCGGAAGAGTTCATGACCATCGATACCTGTCCCGAATGCGAAGGGGCACGGTTGCGCCGCGAAGCCCGCCACTACAAGATTAAAGATCAGACCATCAGCGATCTGGCCCGCATGGACCTGACGGAGCTCGGCGAGTGGATGGAGACCGCCGAGGAAGGCATGGACGAGCGTACGACGCTGATCGCCACCGACATCCTGAAGGAGATCCGCTTCCGCTTACAGTTTCTGTTACACGTCGGGCTGGGTTACCTGAGCCTCGACCGACCGGGACGAACGCTTTCCGGCGGGGAAGCACAGCGGATCCGGCTGGCGACTCAGATCGGTAGCCAACTCACCGGGATCACCTACATTTTGGACGAACCCAGCATCGGTTTGCACCAGCGCGACAATCAGCGCCTGATCCGGGCCCTGCGTGACCTTACCGACATTGGCAATACGGTACTGGTCGTCGAGCACGACCGCGACATCATGATGGCCAGCGACTACCTGCTCGACCTCGGTCCCGGAGCCGGCGTGAAGGGGGGAGCCGTGGTGACGGCCGGCAAGCCGGAAGAATTTCTGAAGCAGGAACACGCCGGCAGCATTACCAGCGACTACCTGGCCGGAAGACGCCGGATCGAACTGCCCGAAAAACGACGTAAGGGCAATGGTAAATTTTTGACCCTGAAGGGGGCAAAGGGAAATAACCTGAAGGGGGTGGACATCAAGATCCCCCTGGGTACCCTGACCTGCGTGACGGGTGTTTCCGGAAGCGGTAAGTCCACCCTGATCAATGAGACCCTCTACCCAATCCTGCGGCAGCACTTTTACAATAGCGTAAAGAAGCCCCTGGAGCACGGCCGCGTCTACGGGTTGCAGCACATCGACAAGGTGATCGATATCGACCAATCGCCGATCGGTCGTACGCCGCGTTCCAACCCCGCTACCTACACCGGGGTATTTACAGACATCCGCCAGCTATTTACCAAGCTACCCGAAGCCATGATCCGCGGCTACAAGCCCGGCCGCTTCAGCTTCAACGTGAAGGGCGGACGCTGCGAAAGCTGTAAGGGTAGCGGTATGCGGACCATCGAGATGAACTTCCTGCCCGACGTGGAGGTCGAATGCGAGACCTGTCAGGGCATGCGCTTCAACCGCGAGACGCTGGAAATCCTGTATAAGGGCAAATCCATCACGGACGTGCTCAATATGAGTGTTTCGGAGGCCGCCGATTTCTTTCAGCCCATTCCGAAAATTTACCGCCGGCTGAAAACCCTACGGGATGTCGGCCTCGGCTACATCACCCTCGGACAGCGGGCTACCACCCTGTCGGGTGGAGAGGCCCAGCGGGTCAAACTGGCGGAAGAACTGAGCAAGCGCGATACGGGGCAGACCGTCTACATTCTTGACGAACCTACCACCGGCTTGCACTTCGAAGACATCAAGTATCTGCTAAAGGTGCTCCAGAAACTCGTGGATAAGGGGAACACCGTCATCGTGATCGAGCACACCATGGACGTGATCAAGGTGGCTGACTACCTGATCGATATGGGGACGGAAGGCGGTCGTGGGGGCGGGGAGGTTGTGGCGACTGGCACGCCGGAGGAGGTGGCCACGGTGACGGAGAGCCACACCGGCCGTTTCCTTCAGGAAGAACTCGCCGGTCGGTAATTCAGAAAAGGCGGAGTAAATTTCTACTTTTACAGCAAAGTGCTCCCTATGAATTCCCAGATCCTGGTGCAGTCCTATGCCCTGGTGCTGGTTACAGAACGAGAATCGCTGGCTATTACGGCCGTAAGTGACCATTCCGATGACCAATTCGGCCGTAGCCCGGAAGAGCTTCTGGGTATGTCCCTCCACGACTTACTACCGAAAGAAGTCGTCACGGAACTCAGAGAATCGGTCTCCGAAAACTTCCCCGCGGTCGTGAAGCTGGTGGACCCGGAAGGGTGGAAGCCCGGAAATTATCAAGTGATCGTACGCACCGTAGGTCAGGAACTGGTGGTGGAAATTGAACCCCGGCAGACATGGCCCCACGCCGGAGATTACGCGGCCCGCTTGAACGACTTTACCGCCGAACTGGAGTCACAGCCGGATCTGGAACACCTGCTGAGTAGGCTTTGCGAGGGTTTGATCTATCATTTT
>JBASAV010000514.1:0-3730 GCA_049650785.1 Lewinella sp.
GAGTCATTGAGCTGAAGGAGCAGCACACCATGCCGGTCCTGCACCACCACCTTTATGTGCACCCGGATCTTAACTCGGACTGCGCCCACCGCTTCTGGCGCCCGCGCAACTCCCCGGTGCTGGATGAGGACGGCAATCTGAAATACATCCTCTTCGAAATAGATGAGAAAACGAAGCAAACCGTAGCGCAGACGGAACGCCACCGCTACGCCACCGTTGCCAGCGATGTAATGGTCAAGGCCGGTTTCGACGGTTATTTCCGGCACGTAAGCGACCGCTGTGAGGTCGTCTTGGGGTGGACCGCTGAGGAAATGAGGGAAAAGCCCTGGATCCATTTCGTCCATCCCGATGACGTGCCAATCACGGAAAAAGTATTTGAGCTGCTGACGGACGGACAGGAAATCCGCCAGTTCGAAAATCGGTACTTATGTCGGGATGGCGGTTACCGGTGGTTGAGTTGGAACGCCCTACCCTTTCCGGATGAGGAGGTCATTTACTGCGCGGCGGGCGACGTCACCCAATCCCGGCGACTTCGCTCGGTGGCCGACGGCCAAAAGCGGGCCATGGAGTTATCCATGCAGGGGGCGGTACTTCCCTCCATCCTGCAACGGCTGATCCTCACCATGGAGGAAAATGTAAGCAGCGGCGTGCGCGCCTCCATACTCTTACTCAGTGAGGACGGCGAGCACCTCATCACCGGAGCGGCGCCCAGTCTGCCAGCGGCCTACAACGACGCCATTAACGGCATGCGGATCGGTATTGGGGAGGGTTCCTGCGGCACCTCCGCGGCGACCGGTGAAATGTACCTCGCCGAGGACATCGATACCGATCCTAACTGGCTGAGTTTTCGGGAGCTGGCCCTGAGCCACGGATTACACGCCTGCTGGTCAACCCCTATCCTATCGAGTACGGGGGAGGTATCCGGCACCTTCGCCCTGTACTACGATCGGTCCCAGGCGCCATCCAGAAACGAAAAGCAACTGGTGGGTATCATATCGCGCACCGCGGGCATCGTGATCGAACGGGAGCAGAACCTGAAGATTCGGCGGAAGACGCAACGCCAGATTATCAAAGCGCGCAACGAGGCCCAGGCCGCTAACCTGGCCAAGTCGGAATTTCTGGCTAACATGAGTCACGAGATCCGTACGCCCATGAACGTGGTCGTCGGGGTGGCCAACCTCCTGCACCAGCACGAGAACCTGACGCCGGATCAGGAAGAATTGGTCCATACCCTCCAGAACTCGGCCAACGGTTTGCTGGCGCTCATCGACGACCTACTCAATATCTCCAAGATCGAGGCTCACGGGGTCGAACTCGAGCGTGTGCCTTTCCGCGTGGAGCAGCTGCTGGAGGACGTGGCCGATATGATGCGCCCGCGGGCCGAATCAAAGGGGCTGACGTTTGAACTGACCGGCCGGGAAGAGCTGGACGGCCGCTTCCTCGGTGACCCGGCCCGCTTGCGGCAGATCATCCTGAACCTGTGTAGCAACGCCATAAAATTCACGGAGTCCGGCAGTATCGTCCTTCAGGTTCGCCGAAAACCGACCCCTACGGACCACCGCGATATGGTGACAATCGCGGTTACGGACACGGGCATCGGTATTGAGCGCAGTAAGCTGAAAACGATTTTTCAGAAATTCACCCAGGCGGACAGCAGCATCAACCGCAAGTTCGGTGGTACGGGTCTCGGCCTGTTTATCAGTCGGCAGCTCGTCGAGCTGATGGACGGGAAACTCTCGGTGGAGAGTGAAGTGGGTAGCGGATCCACCTTCACGGTCCGGGTGCCTTTACTCAAAGACGTCGATCCACCCTTAGCCTCCATTGTTGATGAGGACATGCCCCTTCCAGAGCCCCAATCCACCAGTAAGCAAACGCGCCGCGTGCTGGTGGTCGAGGACTTCGAACCCAACGTAATCATCACCACGCGCTATCTGCGCATCTTCGGCTACCCCTTTGAGGTGGCCGTGAATGGGACCGAAGCCGTCGAGCGAGCCAAAAGTGGCGACTATGCCGTCATCCTTATGGACGTTCAGATGCCGGAGCTGGACGGCTTCGAAGCTACCCGCCGCATACGATCCTACGAGCGGGTTCACCATTTGGACCGGGTACCCATTATTGCCATGACCGCCCACGGTCTGGCCGACGACCGCGACCACTGCCTGGAGGCCGGCATGGATGATTACCTCGCCAAGCCATTCAGCTCGGCGGAGCTGGCGGATAAACTGCGCTGGTACATCGGGACCGCTACAGAATAGCGAGTAACGAAAACCCAGGTGGCGCGATGAAGGGGCAAACGCCCTGCCGCCATGCCCGCACCCAAAACGCATCCGCTGATCGTACTGTTCTGTCTAGTATGCTTTCCCCTTATTTACCTATTAGGCTGCCTCTTTCGGTATACCTGGGGCTGAATGGCCGAAATCCCCATGGGGTAACCGCCTTTGCGAAACTGGTGAGCTTCATCCTCTTTCCAGGACATATCTTTGGTGACTGAACAAAACTGCGTTTCTTAGCTACCGGGCGGTCCCCTGCATTTGGCAGCAAAATCTTATGATAACGGCTGACTCCGATTTGGATTTTCCCTACGAGGCCCTCTTTCTGGCGGCGCCTAGCCCCTTCCTTTTGCTTAAGCCAGACTCTCCCCACTTCACAATTGCCCTGTTGAATGATGCGTACGCCCAGGTTACGGGCCGGCGCCGAGAAGAACTGATCGGCCGGGGTCTCTTCGAAGCTTTCCCGCCCAATCCCGCCGAAGGCGAATCGAACGGACAAACGCGTCTGACGGCATCGCTCGATTACGTGATGACTCACGGGCGGCCCCATGAAATGCCGGAGCACAAATACGACCTGCCAGGGGAAGGTAGCTTTGTCGAGCGATTCTGGAAACCGCTCAACCAACCCATCTTCGACGCAGCCGGGAAAATCTGCTACATCCTGCACCGGGTGGAGGACGTCACGGAGAAGATACGCGTCGAACGCGATCGCAATCAGTTCTTCGCCTTAGCCACCGACATCCTGATCAAACTCGACTTTGAAGGCTGCTTTACCGATGTAAATGCTGCTTCGAAGGCCGTTTTGGGATGGACACCGGAAGAAATGGTCGGTCAAAGGTGGGTCGACCTGGTCCATCCGCAGGACCGGCAGGCGGCGCAGGGTTACCTATCGCGCGCACTGAGCGATGAACTTTGTGAGGAATTTGAGATCAGCTACTTGTGTCAGGACGGCAACTTCCGATGGCTCAGCTGGAAGATCCGCAGCGCCGTCCAGGAGCAGACCATTTACGCCGTGGCGGCCGACGTAACGCAGTCCCGACGCCTACGATCCATCACGGAGGGCCAAAAAAGGGGCCTGGAAATGTCGGTCAACAACGAGCCGCTACCCCGCATCCTGGACCTGCTTCTGCGTACCATGGAAGAGAACGCGAGCCGGGGCGTACACGCGTCGATCATGCTGCTGAGTCCCGATGGGAAGTCGCTGCTTTCCGGTGCCGGACCCAGCCTTCCGCCGGAGTACCTTGAAGCCTGCAACGGCATGGCCGTCGGCCCCGACCGGGGTTCCTGCGGTTCGGCCGCCTCCTCGGGTCGCGCTCATTCGGCATCCGATATCGCCACCGATCCTGCCTGGGCTGATGGGCGTGACCTCGCACTCGGCCACGGGCTGCGCGCCTGCTGGTCCACCCCTATCTTCAGCACGGCCGGGACGGTCCTGGGCACCTTCGTCCTCTACTTTACCC
>JBASAV010000515.1:0-15805 GCA_049650785.1 Lewinella sp.
GCACTCAGAATAAGATTGACGCGGTCGTCGAAAAAGTCTTTTTGCAGCCCGGCATCCATTCCGTACATGGGCCGGTGCCGAATGATGCCATCCAGGCCGGCCCCCTGGTACCAGCCGTTTACCTGGAATTTCCAGCCGTGGGGCAGGCGCACGTCTGCCTGCAGAAAGCCGGTCACGCTCCACTGATCCTGGTCCAGCGTGCCGCCGAGAAAGTTGCTCGTGTAGTCGTTGTAGTAGAGCATGGCGCCGCCGTAGCCACTCACTGACTTAGCGATCCAGTCCAGGGGAAAAAACAGACTGCCGCCGTAGCGGATATAGCGGTCCAGATTAACGGTGGTCTGAAAGGTGACACCGGATTCCTGGTCTTGCTGGGTGACGTCAGATAGGATGTCGTTGGTCTGATCGTAGCTGAGATTTAGAAAGGGTTGCTTCTCATAGGTGACCGAGAGTTGACCACTGTGAATGAGTTCGGGCTGTAGAAAAGGATTTCCCTTTTCGTAGGTCAGGGGATCGAGGTACGAGATAAAGGGGTCCAAGTCATAGTAGCTGGGCCGCTCGATCCGGTAGCTGTACGCCAGACTAACCCCCAGCGGTCCGGCCAGGGGAGCGCTAACGCTCAGGCTGGGAAACAGTTGCCCGAAGTCACGCACGTTGAGGCTATCGATGGTCACGTTGTATCCCTCCATACGGGTATGCTCGTACCGTAGGCCCGCCTTGGCACTCCAGTCGCCTTTCTCCCAGGCCAGTTCACTGTATGCGGCCCGGATGTCTTCCTCGTACAGGAACCGATTGCTCAGGTTGTCGTCGATTTCCATATCGCCGTTCACGTCTACTCGTGCGAGCAACTCGTTGTCCAGCTCCGCGCGGCTGACCTTGGCACCGGCCGTAAAGAATAGGTTGTCACCGAGCGGTCTACGGTAGTCCACCCGTCCACTCAGGATGCGCGCGTCGCTGGGTTCCAGGTTCAACCGGTCGGGATAGGCATCCGTGCCTTCGGTACGCAGCGTGATTCGGGTATCGCGGTTAAAGGTGTTCAGGCTGCCGTCGAAGGTGAGTTCCTGACCAGTGGTGTCCAGCTTGATGCGGTAATAGGCATCGACGTTGAGATTATTCCAGTCTCGCTGCCGTTCGCGATACGTGGTAAACTGCGTCATTAACTCGCTGGTCTCCGGGCGAAGGATGCGGGTCATGTTTTCGCCGAAGTTGGGGCTTTGACCGAAGCTGTAGGTGCCGTTGACACCCAGACGGCGACGATCGTTGATGTCATAATCCGCTCCGAGTCGGACACCGTAGCTGTTAGGCACGCCATAGCTATCATTGTTCTGTACGTAGGTGCGATCGTCGAAGCGGCGGACGAGGTCCAGGCCTTCGATCCATTCCCGGTGATTGTAGCTGATTCCGCCGGTGAGATTAAGGGGACCGCTCTGGTGGCTTATTTCACCTCCGGCACGGTACTTGGCACGTTCCCCGTAGCCTCCGCCGACGTAGACTTGTCCGTTCGTACCCAGCAGGCTGTTCTTCTTGAGGACGATATTGATCACGCCACCGTTTCCCTCGGCATCGTAAGCCGCGCCAGGCTGGCTGATCACCTCAATCGATTTGATGTTATCGGCGGGCATGTCCCGAAGCAGGCTGTTGATATCCAGGTACTTGGTGGGGCGCCCGTCGATCAGAATGGTGAGGCCGGACTTTCCGGCCATGGAGATTCGGTCACCGGCGACGACCACGCCGGGCACTTTTTTGAGCAGGTCCACCACCGAGCCGCCCTGACCCGTGATCGACTGATCGACGTTGACGACCAGGCGTCCGGCTTTCTGCTCGAGGAACGGCTTTCGGGCGGTCACTTCGATGGTGGCCAGATCGGTCGCCGAAGCGGTCAGTACGTACACCGGCAGGGCTAATTGCTGACCGGCGGCGAGGGTAAACACCACCTGGTCGGTCTGGGGGAGGCCGATGCCGGTGGTGCGGATGAAATAATCGCCCGGATTGACGTCGGCAAACCTATACGTACCGGTTTCATCGGCCAGTTCCATCTTGACTACGGCCGAATCAATGGCTGCCAGAAGCAGGACGTTGGCAAATTCCGCGGGTTCATCGTTTGCTTGCAGGCTGCCGGCGATTGTGCCGGTATCCTGAGTGTAAGCCAGCGTGGAAGTGAATAAACAAAGCAGGACACAGAGGGGGCGAGAGTTGTAGACGTGCATCATTCGGGAGAGCTGGGTTAGTGAGTACATCGAGGAAGGTGAGGCGTACACCAGTCCGTCCCAAACCGCTTCGACCAACGGGTAAGTCCCGTCGATATACAGGGACGACGACTAAACCAGGGGGTTGTACGCGGTGCGCGTACGCGAATGAATAGCTACCGCCCGGGAACGAAACTATTCAGGATGACGGGCTACAGCGTATACTCGAACACGTACTCGTGTCGGCCCCCTTCTTGGTTGATGGACATCTTCCCCTGCAAACCTGCGAGGTCGCCTGTTCCCGAAGCCGGTACAACCTCCAGAATCAGTCGGGAATCTCCCTGGTGCATGATGCCAAAGTGCTGGAGCACGAAACTGCCTGCTTTTCCCTCCAGCGTACCCGTTACCTTCTCCAGGGCCACGTAGCCGGCCGAGCCTTTGGTGGTCGTCATGCCGGTCAGCATTTCCCCCTGACTAGTGGCGGTGAGCGCACCCGAAAACACTTTGTCAAGGGACATGCGGCCGAGGGACGCGCCTTCTTCGCCTGACTTGGCGTAGGCATCCAGCGGACGCATATCTACGGTAAAGGTTCCGGTCGCTTTCATAGGTCAGTCAGGGGGTTGATTCCCGAAATGTAGGTAATTAATCCAACCAGAACTTCGCGCAGGTGGACTTTAATTCGGGTGCCCAAATGTCGGCGTTTGCTTATGACCTGCTAAAATTTGGGCGATAGAGGTAGACGAAAAGGCGATTGCCTCTATGGTATTCTTCCACGCCCCTGTATACAGCCGCGGGTTCTGGCCGGGCTGGCAAAGCTATAGGCCAGGTTAGATTAGGCGGATAACGCCCGCGAAAAACGGTTTTGCCAACTCAAGCACGAACAGCTGGTCTATCAGGCCGGAGAGCTATAGCCTACAAGTAGCTTCAACAAAGCGGCTCACTTAACTGTCTTCCAGGTAACCAAGCTACGGGCAGACAGTCGCACACCGGTTAGCAAGATTCAATTAGAACGAGCTAGCAGAACGTGTGCCTAATGTATTGAATTTTAGACGTTTGCCGGTAGTCAATTCAAAGCGTGCATTATGTCTACCAATCCCCCTACCAACGTAAAATTTAGCGTACTCGATCTGGCTGCCGTAGCCGACGGCAGCACGCCGGCCGATACCTTTGCCAACAGCCTCAGTCTGGCCCAACACGTGGAGGCGCTCGGATATACCCGCTACTGGGTTTCGGAGCACCACAATATGGCCGGTGTTGCGAGTTCATCTCCCCAGATCCTCATCGGGTATCTGGCGGGTGGAACCAGGCGTATCCGCGTAGGGTCCGGCGGCATTATGCTACCCAACCATGCCCCGATCATTGTTGCCGAACAATTGGGAACGTTGGCGACCCTGTATCCCGGGCGAATCGATCTGGGTCTGGGACGCGCGCCCGGCACCGATCCGGTCACCTCCCGGGCTATCCGCGGGGCCGCCGCCTTCACCGCCCCCGATTTTCCGGGTGACATTCGGCAGTTACAGACCTTCTTCTCCGCCGAGAACCGGAACGGAAAAGTACGCGCTATCCCCGGCGAGGGCCTGGATGTGCCTATTTACATCTTAGGATCGAGTACCGAGAGTGCCTACCTGGCCGGACAGATGGGCTTACCCTATGCTTTCGCCAGCCACTTCGCGCCCGGACAGTTCATGGCGGCCCTGAAGATTTACCGCGACAATTTCCAGCCATCTGAGACGCTGCGGGAGCCCTACGTAATCGCCTGTGTGAATGTCATAGCCGCCGATACGGACGAGGAAGCCAATCGCCTCGGCACCACGCTGCAGCAGATGATGCTCGGTGTCGTCAGTGGCCGCCGTCAGCTTATGCAGCCCCCGGTCGATTCGATGGACAAACTGTGGTCGCCGGCCGAACGTCAGCACGTCGAGCATATGCTATCGCTCTCCTTTATCGGCGGGCGGGATCAATTGGAAAGCGACGTACAACACTTCCTGGAACAAACGGGCGTAAACGAACTAATGGCTTCCTCCCACCTCTACGATCACGGGGCACGGCTGCGCTCGTACGAAGTGTTCGCCGATGTGATGCAAGGCGTGGCGGCCTAGACTCTCTAAGGCGGGAGCACGTCACCCGGAAAAGTTAAGCCTCTTTTACAGCGGGAAATACCCGTGCGGAAGGATACTCTCGGGGCGGGTGATTACTTTGGAATCATGAAAGTGCTCCCCCTACTACCTAGCCTTTGTTGTCTGCTGGTTGCCGGCTGTGGAGAAGCATCCCAAATGCCGTCGGAAGAATCTAGCACGGCCGTGGATTCCGGTGAAGCATATACGCTGGTATGGTCCGATGAATTCGATCGGGGTACCGTCCCGGACACTACCGTGTGGGGGTACGAACTCGGCTTCGTCCGCAACGAGGAGGACCAGTGGTACCAGCGGGAGAACGTCCGCATCGAAGACGGTTACCTCATCATCGAGGGGCGGGAAGAATCGCGTCCGAATCCTACTTACGAGCCCGGGAGTGAGGATTGGCGCACTAGCCGCCCCGATATCGCCTATACTTCCACGAGCATCAACACCCGCGGCCGGGAGGCGTGGCAGTACGGGCGCTTCGAGATGCGGGGTAAGATACCGGTGGGCGAAGGGTACTGGCCCGCCTGGTGGACCCTGGGCGTTGAGGGGCGCTGGCCCGCCAACGGGGAGATCGACATCATGGAATACTACGGCGGGGATATCCTGGCCAACGTTGCCAGCCGGGGGCCGGACGGTAATGCCCAGTGGTCGGACGTGCGCGTCCCGATAGACAGCCTGGGCGGCCGGAGCTGGGCGGAAGATTTTCATGTTTGGCGCATGGACTGGGACGAAGAATCCATTAAACTCTTCCTCGATGACAGTTTGCGTAACCACACGCTAATCAGCGAAATGGCTAATGCGGGAGAATACGGATTCGAACCCTTTCATCAACCACACTACATGTTGCTTAACTTGGCGCTGGGTGGCCGCAATGGCGGTCCGCTGGACAACACGCCCCTACCGGTGGAATATACGATCGACTATGTACGGGTGTCGCAGCGGCCATAGCGTATCTTGTATCCCTGAAAACAGGGACAATGAGGAAAGGCTGGGATATAGTTGGGGCTATACTGGCCTGGTCGGCGGTCATCGTTCAGTTCATTCTCATGATCCAGAACCGTCAGGCGGAGGTGGGAGAGACCATTATTCGATTTTTCAGCTATTTCACTATTCTAACTAACACGCTCGTTGCTATCTACTTCACGCTGCGGGCGGCGGGTTCGGTAAGCTTCTTTACCCGGCCGGGTGCCGTAACGGCAATGACTGCCCTTATACTTGTTGTAGGTATAGTGTACCAGGTGATCCTACGCGGTATTTGGATGCCGACCGGTCTGCAGCGATACGTAGACGAACTCCTGCACTCCCTCAACCCCCTGTACATGATGCTGTATTTTTACCTGTTTGCGGGACCGGAGGACTACCGCTTCCGCAAAATCTGGCCCTGGTTGAGCTATCCGGCCGCTTACTTTATCGTCGTGATCATGCGGGGCGGGGTTTCCGGATTTTACCCATACGCATTCCTGGATGTTAGCGCGGTCGGGTTGGGTAGAGTGAGCTTCAATTTTTTGCTCATTTCAGTGTTCACTTTACTGCTGATTGGCGCACTTATCTGGACTGGCCGGGCGATCCATCGCAGACGGATGGCCGGGCCCGCATAGCTTCAGTCGTCGGTAATCTGGTGATTCTAGTATGGGCGGCGGAGCGCAGGAAAAGAGCATTTGGACGGAGGGGAACCCGGCAACAAGCGATCGACCCGGCGGGTGATTATCTTACCCACTCTAACCCTGCTGCATGCGCTATCTATTCATCACCTTTTTTCTGATTAGCCTCGTTTCCCGCGCTCCGGCGCAAAACACCCTTTATGAGCGCACGCTGGCGAGCCTGCCCGACTTCGAGGCCTTTCTCCGGTTACCGAACGATGCCGCCATCGACGGGCAGATGGAAGCGAACCTCCTCTGGTTGGAAACGGCCTTCTCCAAGCGGGGCTTTGATACTGAGCGGATCGCCAACGACGGCATCGACCTTTTCCTGGCCACCTTCGGGGCGGAAAGCCCGGAGGCGCCAACGGTGCTGTTCTACAGTCATGTGGACGGTCAGGCGGTGGATCCTAGTCAGTGGAAGCTGGCCCCGCCCTTCGAGCCGGTTTACGGGCGGATGACGACGGGGGACGATGGCGTGACCACCTACACCGCCGCCGAGCTGCCCGAGCGACCGGATACGACCGACGTCCGGCTGTTCGCCCGGTCGAGCAGTGACGCCAAGGCACCCATCATGATGTTTCTGGTAGCCTGGGACCAATTGGTGGCGGAGGGTAAGCGACCGGGATACCACGTCAAGTTCATCATTGATCCGATGGAGGAAACCGGTAGCCCGGATCTGGAGGCCGCCGTTCAGGCCAACCGGGATAAACTTTCGGCGGATCACCTGATCATTCTGGATGGTCCGGTTCACCTAAGCAACCGGCCGACGCTCGTGGGTGGGGCCCGGGGGATTGCCACCGCTACCATCACCGTGTACGGGCCGAAACTGCCCCAGCACAGCGGCCACTACGGCAACTACGCGCCGAACCCCGCCCTGCGGTTGGCCCAGATGCTGGCCACCATGAAGGACCAGCGCGGGCGGGTGACCATCCCCGGCTTCTACGAAGGCATTGAAATGGATGCGGCTACCCGTGCGTTACTGGCGGGCGCTCCGGACGATGCCGGTCAGATCGCCCGGCGGATCGGCTTCAGCGAGCCGGACAGGGTAGGGGATAACCTGCAGGAGGCCTTGCAGTACCCCAGTTTAAACATCCGGGGGCTTTCCAGTGGCTGGACCGGTAGCGAGACGAGAACGATCGTGCCGGCTACGGCCACGGCCGAGCTGGACCTGCGCCTGGTGAAGGAAACCAACGGGCAACAACTCTTGGATCTGGTGCGGCAACACGTCGAAGATCAGGGCTTCCATATCATTCCCGGCGACCGGGAACCGACCGAGGACGAGCGGGCCAGATACCCCCGCTTGGCCGGATTCATTGGCCGTCCCAGCTACGCCGCTTTTCGCACCGACCTGACGGGACCGACGGGGAGTTGGCTGCAGCGAGGATTGCGGAGCGGACTGGACGAAGAGGTCGTGCTGATCCGTACGATGGGCGGCTCGGTGCCGATTGCGCCGTTCGTAACCGCCCTCGAGGTGCCGGCCGTAGTGCTGCCCCTGGTTAATCCCGACAACAACCAGCATAGTCCGAATGAGAACCTGCTGCTAAGGAATTACTTCAGCGGAGTGAAAAGCCTGTACGGTATTTTCAAAGAAAGTATTTAATCCGTCCCGCGTGTGCGCTACCTGACACAAATGGTAGTGAGGGGTACAAACGCACCAATTTAGGTTTCGTATACCTTACCTTGTTGTTCGCTCTTTACTGTTAACTCGATCATGTCACAGACCTTTTTTCGTGCATCTACGGGATGCGACGGCCGCTCTTCCACCGGCCCGATCCCCCTTCGATTTCCGTCCTTTTGGCGGGCAGGCGTTTTTTTATTTATTGCTATCAGTCTTCTGTTTTCATTCGATCTGTCCGCTATTCAGCCCTATACTCCGACCGTGGTCAACCCCCTTACGGAGTCTTGGCGCTGGCGTCAGTTTCCCGAGCTGAGCGATAAAGGGATCCGCTGTATTGCGGAAACCGCCGACCGTCGGGTATTTGCGGGTAGCACCGAAGGGGTGATGGAGTACGACGGATACCAGTGGACGCCCCACCGGGGTGAAAATAGCCCCCAGGATTACCCCGTGGAACAAATGCTGGTGGCCTCCGACGGATCGGTCTACGCGAGCAGTAAATCCGGTATCTACCGGTACCAGGATGGGCAATGGAGCCACGACTTTACGGCTCCCACTAACTTTCCCTTCACTTTCCTGGCGCTCAAGGAACTTTCCGATGGAAGCATCCTGGCCTGTTCCGACCGGGGATTTATTCGGTTGGGAGAGGATGGGATCAGTATCCTGACCTCCCCCAGCCGGCGGGAGGCACTACGGAGTTCCTTGCCGGCGGTAGGCTGGGTTGTCCTTCCGGAAAGTGCCCTCAACGATCAGCAGGATTTCCGGTCCACCTCCGATTTCCTGGAAGACAGCAACGGCGACGTGTGGCTGGCGCTGACGACCGATATGGAAAATGGCACCCTGGTGCGTATGCGGCGGGAAGACGTCTTCACGGATAACGCCTCCGTTATCGAAGTGGTAGATAGTGAAGGCGACCTAAAACTGGGTGCCGCGCAGAAACTCATTCAGGCTAAAGACGGCCGGATATGGGTGATCAATACCAGCTCGGACCGGGGTATTCAGGTGTACGACGGAACGGAATGGGAGACCATTCAGATAAATAGCTACTTCGGGGGGGATGAGTATATGACGGATATCGTTCAATCGGACAACGGGATCATCTGGATCAGTACTATCGCCAAGATTTACAGCTACAGCCCGGCGGGGGAATGGGAAATCTACAAGTCCCCACAGTATCCCATACCCGCCAACCGGGTCTTGCTACAGAATAGTCAGAGTGACCAGCTGTGGATGGCCGGCTACAAGTCCAAACTGTTGCTGCTGGACTTTTCCCTTAGCCGATGGCTTACCTACGACGGGCTGAGTTTCCAGCTCGCCGACTCGCCCGAGCAAGAGTGGTTCATCGAAGCGGATAGCCGGGTAATTAGACGGGACGGGAGCGACTGGACCGCCTATGGAACCGGTGACGGCCTGATGGATAAACCGGTCCGCCTACTGCGCACGTCAGCAGGCCAACTCTGGGCGGCGGGATCGCACCGGGGCAAGGCGGCCACCGCCGTGCTGCGCGACGACCGCTGGGAACTTCACCTGCACCCGACACTCTCCTGGGGAATTGACTACCGTGCGGTGTTTGAGAGTAAAGACGGTTCACTGTGGTTCGGGGGGAGCGTCGACGCCCGGCTACAGGACGGATTTGCCAGTGGGGTGCTGCAACTTCCGAATCCTACCGCCGAAGACCTCAACTGGATCAACCACGTGTTCGGGGAGAACGGTCTCAATCAGGCAAACGTCTATGGAATCGCGGAAATGCCCGACGGAACCATCTGCATCGGGGGAAGCAAATTGATGCTCTACGACGGCCGGCAGTGGCGATCCGCAGCGGACGAAGAACTCCAACAGTACGTCAACTGCCTGTACAGCACGGACGATTTGCTACTCGTAGGATCCCGCTACTACGGGGTATTCGTCTACGACGGCACTACCTGGAAGAACTACACGACCAAAGATGGATTATCGGGTAATACGATTCTTAGTATCGACGCGCTCTCCGACTCCCTATTCGTAGTGGCTACGGAGAACGGGGTATGCACTTTCGACGGGAAATCCTGGACACAGGATCTCTTCCCCGACCAACTGGACCTCGACTTTGAAGGGGGCACGATCACGCATACCGACGAATATATCTGGCTCGATCACGTCTCGCGGAGTTGGAAGCGCCAGGCCTTGACGGGCGATATCCCCGACCGGCGGCAGTACGAGTTCTATAGCACGCGATACCAGCCTTCGCATACGCCACCGGAAACCTCCATTGCCTTCTATACCGAGCGGATCCCGCCAGAAGGAAACGGGATCATTTCCTGGACCGGCAAGGACTTCTTCGGCATGACCGACGCCGAAGATCTTGTCTTCAGCTACCGGCTCGACGGCGGACCCTGGCTGCCCTACACTTCCGATAATGAGTTCTCCTTTACCAGCATGCCCGACGGTCCTCACCGACTGGAAGTACGGTCCAGGGATATTGATTTTAACGTGGATCCAACCCCGGCTACCGTAAATTTTGAAGTCCTCCCTCCCATCTGGAAACAGGGTTGGTTTATCGCCCTCATGCTGGTGTTCCTGGCGATCTTCGGCTTTTACGAATACCGGGTGATCAGCAAAAAACAGAAGCTCGAAGTGGTCAATGCTTCCCTGCACGACCGCAATGATGAGATTCGCCTGCAGCGGGACAAGCTCGAGAGTATGCTGGTGCAATTGGAAAATCTGTCGAAGGCCAAGCTGGGCTTCTTTACCAATATTTCGCACGAGTTGCGGACGCCGCTTACCCTGATCTTGGGTCCGATCACGCAGTTGGTTGAAGAGCAGGCTACGCTATCCGAAAGTCGCCGCGGTCAGCTACAGGTTATGGTGCAGCGTAACGCGAACCGGCTACTGAAGCTAATCGATCAATTGCTTGAGATTCGCCGTATCGAGCATACGTCGCTGGAGATCAACCTTAGTGACATCAACCTGGCGGATTACCTGACCGCCATCGTCGAGTTGTTTGAGGACCTGGCCCTCGACCGGGATATCTACCTCAACATGTCGGACCGCACGGATAATAAGTATGCGGCGGTTGACATCGACAAGGTCGAAAAGATTCTGGCCAATCTGCTCTCCAATGCTTTCCGGCATACGCCCAAGGGGGGAAGTATCAGCGTGTCGTTGGAGGAAGAGACGGCCGAGGAAGCGGAATTAAATGCCTTTTACGAACGGTACTTTAAGCTGGTTGTCCGTGACACCGGTGCGGGTATCAGCCCGGAGAAGATTGCCCTCATTTTCGACAAGTATTATACCTCCGGCACCGGGGTAACCCCCAGTGGAGGCACCGGAATCGGACTGTCGTACATCAAGGATCTGGTCTACTTGATGCAAGGAGAAATCCGCGTGGATAGTACCGACGGCGAGGGCTCCACCTTCACCGTTTACCTTCCCCTGGTGCCGGCGCACCAGGGCATCGCCGCCGAGACTGCCGGCTCCATGCCTGCGCTCACTTCGAGCGTACAGGAAGCTACCCTGCTACAGGATGGCTTCAAAGACTTGATCGAGCCCGTGAGTGATGACGCCGAGCCCGGAGACGTGGAGACTATCCTGGTGGTGGAAGATAATCCAGACATGCTCGAGTTCCTCGCCCAACTGCTGCAGGATAAGTATCGGGTATCGACGGCCATCAACGGAAGCGACGGATTGCGACTGGCCGAGCAACGATCGTTCGACCTCATCGTCAGTGACGTGATGATGGCCGAGATGGACGGAATGGAGATGTGCCGCCAGATAAAGAGTAATTTGTCGACCAGCCATATACCCGTCATCCTGCTTACCGCCAAGGTCCTTGACGAAAATAAGGTGTCCGGTTACCGAATGGGAGCCGACGACTACATCACCAAACCTTTCAATCCCGACTTGTTGCTAGTTCGCGTGGAAACGCTACTTGAACAGCGCCGTCGCCTCCGGGAGAAATTCAATCTCGATTTTCGCCTCACTCCGGAGGTGGAGGATCTGCCCACCGCGGATGAAGAATTTATGGACCGCCTGGTCCACCTCCTGCAGGAAAACGTGGCCGAATCGGAGTTCAACGTCAAAGCCATGTGTGATGCCATGCACCTGAGCCACATGCACTTCATCCGCAAGGTGAAGCAATTGACGGGTAAGAAACCTATCGATCTGCTAAAGTCCTACCGGATGAACCGGGCTAAGGAATTGCTTGCCCAGGGAAGCCTGACCGTGGCCGAGGTCGCCTACCAGGTGGGATTCGATCTGCCCAACAGCTTTAGCCGCACGTTTAAGAAAGAGGTCAATATG
The DNA here is from genome assembly GCA_049650785.1 of Lewinella sp. GTDB lineage: Bacteria > Bacteroidota > Bacteroidia > Chitinophagales > Saprospiraceae > Neolewinella. The sequence goes on from JBASAV010000515.1 coordinate 11,840, forward strand.
ACACCTACTCAGTATGCCAAGAGCATGCAACAGGAAGAGGAACAAGTCTAAGATCTAGTGCGGTATCCAGATGCAGGAATGGGGTCTCGGCTCGATTATGGACTATTCGCGGGTTTAGTTAAATCCAGGGTCGAGGCTTTTTAAGTCGAGATAGTGTGCGTGGCCCGGAGGGCGCTGGCTTCCGGACAGGAGCTATCACTTAAAACCGGACAAAGGGCTAGCGTAAAGCTTCGGCGTGACGAGCCCTCACCCGGCAATCCGCTCTTCCCACTTGGGGAATTCTTTTTTGATCAGGTCCTTCGCCCAGTGGCCGTAAAAGCCATAGCCCACCCGCCGCTCGTTTTCAATGTCCTGCAGGCGATACTTGATCACGCCGTCGCGGCCAATGAAGATGGGGCGCCAGGTGCCGATCTCGTAGAATCGGCCCCAGACTACGCTGCTGCTATCGGCAACAATCACCCGGTCGCGCCCGGTGGGCTGATCGGGCGCTTCGATGCGGTCCTGCCGGTAGCCATCTATGCGGACCCTATCCAAAAAATTGACGCCAGCCCGGACAGCCGCTTTCACGTCCTCCGTCGGATCGGGAAGATCCATCAGGAATCGGATAATCTCCACACTTTCCTTTCCACTCAGGCTAGCGGGCTCGAAAGTTCGAGCGGCGGCGGGGGCCAAGGTCATCCGGTCGTGCTGAGCACCCCAGATCGTTAGCTCTCCATCGTGAACGTATTGGGTGCGTAGGATGGCCGCAATGCCCCGTTGGACCGCCTGGTCCACCCTTTCACGGGTTTCGGCCGGGACGACAGCGTACTGGTCCTCCCCGTCGGCAACAGCCGAAAGGAGGGTGAGAATGTCGATCATGACATTATCGTTGTAGGTGATATGCCCATGGTAGCCCGAGGTATCGGGATATTCCTGGGGCCACCCGCCGTTATCGTATTGGGCGGTCAACAGAAAATCGATACCTCGGGTAGCAGCTGCCAGGTAATCTTCGTTGCCCGTCCGGTCATGGGCTTTCAGCAGATAGGTAATTTCGCGGGTAGTGGACTCGTCGTCAAACGTAGTATCGTCCTCCTCCTTTGCGGCCATAATGTTTGCTTGCTCGCTTTCGGACAGTTCCGAATCGTAGTCCACATCATCGCCGTCATCCTGGGGCCATCCGCCGTTGGAACGCTGGTATAACAACATACGCTCGGCGACGGGATCGGTATCCGAGCTTGTTTTCGCAGCGGCAGGGGATTGACGGGCCTGACAACTTAGAAAGGACATTAACAAACACGCTAGGATCGAGGACTTTAAGCTATACATCATGGTAGAAGCAAATATAATAAGGTAGCAGTGCCCCCATACCGCTGGTATTGCCGATGTTAACAGCGGCTAGGCTATTGATAATTTGGGAATAGGGATCCGGACGAGGGTGCGGGTATATTGGGCCTGTTCCGCTTTCCGATCATCTGGAAGGCAGCTTATTACGCTCCTAGATGCAACGCTTACCCAAGACGGTAACACCACGGGGCCACGACATTAAGATCATGCACAGACTACTATTCCTGATTTTTTCCCTGGCTGTTGTCAGCTGTCAGCAAGCACCCGGCGGCGAAGCCGATCCCCCCCAAGAAAGGGAAGACCCATGGGCGGGTATGCAGACTATTCTGGACGATATACAGCCTCCCCAGTTTCCGGATGAAACCTTTGATATTACCGATTACGGTGCGGCCCCCGATACGGAGGCCGACGCCTTACCCGCTATCACGGAAGCTATCCGGGTGTGCAACGAAGCTGGTGGCGGTCGGGTAGTGGTTCCCCCCGGAACCTACACCGTGAACGGGCCGATCAACCTGCTTAGTAACGTTAATCTGCACGTCTCCGAAGGGGCCACCCTGCTCTTTAGCACGCGGCCCGAAGACTACCTGCCAGCCGTTCATACGCGCTGGGAAGGGGTGGAAACCTATAACTATTCCGCCCTCGTTTACGCCTACGAGCAGGAGAACATCGCCCTTACCGGGACCGGTACCCTGGACGGGCAAGCCAGCAACGACAATTGGTGGCCCTGGTCCGGCTCGGATCGGTACGGCTGGGAAGAAGGTACGCCTAGTCAGGCCGACGAGAACAGCCGCCCCAAGCTGTATGCCTGGAACACCAACGAAGTGCCGCTGGAGGAACGCCGGTTCTCGGAAGTCAGTTATCTGCGGCCCAATTTCGTGCAGCCCTACCGCTGTAAAAACATTCTCATCGACGGCGTCACGATCCGAAACTCACCCATGTGGATTCTCCATCCGGTGCTTAGCGAGAACATTACCATCCAGAACGTCCGGGTGATCAGCCACGGTCCCAACAGCGACGGCTGTGATCCCGAAAGCTGCCGGAACGTGCTGATCAAAAACTGCTATTTCGATACGGGAGACGACTGCATTGCCCTCAAGTCGGGACGCAACCAGGACGGACGCAACAGCGGCCGACCGATCGAGAATGTCGTCGTGCAGGGCTGCGAAATGAAGGACGGCCACGGTGGGGTAGTCATCGGAAGTGAAGTCAGCGGCGGTGCCCGCAATATTTACGCGGAAGACTGCAATATGGACAGCCCGAATCTTGACCGGGCAATCCGCATAAAGACCAACAAGGTGCGTGGTGGAACCATCGAGAATCTTTACTTCCGCAACATCACCGTAGGCGAGGTACGCGAGGCCGTGGTACGGATCAATATGCGCTACGCCATATACTCCGACACCTCGCAGACCTTCATCCCCACCGTTCGAAACGTATTCGTTGAAAATGTCACCTCCGAAAAAAGCCGCTACGGCTTACTGCTGGAAGGATACGATGAGGAGCACCCCATCCGGGATGTACACCTCACCAACTGCAATTTTGAAGGAGTCGCGGAAGGTAACAAGATCGAGTTCGTAGAAGGCCTCACCTACCGTGACCTATTTATCAACGGTGAAGCGCTAGCAGCCCCCGTTGCCCAGTAAAGTCCCTTACCCATAATCGGCACCTGTACGGGTGCCAGTCAATAGTTCTTATGCGCTTACACATACTCTTAGGATTTCTGTTGGCCGGTCTGGCCTACCCCCTTGCCGCCCAGGATATGCCCGTGGGTTGGGCCTCCGCCAACGGCGGCACGAGCGGAGGTGCTGGTGGCGAAGAGGTTACCGTAACCACCCGCAGCGAACTCGTGCTCGCCCTCAACGGCAACGACGCCCGAATCATCCGCGTCGTCGACACCATCGAGTTGGTACTATACGAGCGGATCAAGGTATTCGGCAACAAGTCGCTGATCGGCGATACCCCGGAAGCAATGATCCGTTATGGGGGCCTGGAAATCGTGGGTAACAACGTGATCATCCAAAATCTCTCGATCGGTGACTCCTACGATGAAGAGGATTTTGACGGTAAGAACCATAGTACGGACGGTATAACCGTGTACGGACAGAACGTCTGGATCGATCACTGTTGGTTTTACTCTGCCGCCGACGGACTAGTTGATATCCGGAGTGGTAACGGCCTGGATGCGGACTTCATTACGATTTCCAACTGCCGCTTCAGCGACCACAATAAGGTAAGCCTCATTGGTTCCAGCAATGACCAGATCGAGAGCCGCGGCCATCTCAAGACGACCTACTACAATTGCTGGTTTGACGGTACGTACGGCAAAGGCCTGACCCAGCGCTTACCGCGCATTCGGTTTGGCGATGTACACATCCTCAACAGCTACTACGAAGGGATTTTGTCCTACGCCGCCGCGGCACGATTCGAGTCGGCCCTGGTTATTGAGAATACGTACTTCCGCGACACCAAAAACCCCCACGTGATCGAGGACGAAGGCATGGGCATCCGCGAACCTTCGTTGGTAGCGATCAACAATATATACGACGGCACCACCGGATCCCGGGAGACCGACGGTGATGCTTTCACTCCAGGTGATTTCTATGCCTACACTGCTATACCCGCCGAGCAGGTACCCGCAGCCGT
>JBASAV010000516.1:0-2662 GCA_049650785.1 Lewinella sp.
ATAACAACAGCGCCGCGAGCGCCAAGGAGGGAGTTTTCATACCAATCAAGGTAGCAAAAATCCCTATACGGCCGTTCTATCAGTTGGCGCGGTACTCCGCGAAGTGCCACAGCACCCCGGATGGATCGAGCATGTCCAACTCCCTCCCCCACTCGTAGGTTTTGATCCCGGAAAGCCAGACGCCGGGAAAAACTTCCGACAGCGACTTATTCAGCAGTTCCTGGCAGCAGGCATCGAAGTTTCTGACCTGCAGCGACAGCATGCTGTTGTCGACCCATTCTTCCGTGTAGTAGTCCTGCAAATAGAAGCCCAGGCTATCCCGAACTTTGAAATAACTCATTTGGGGATCAAGGACGACTTCCTCGAAACCCAGGGCCCGGTAAAAGCGGCGGGATACATCAAAATTTTTCGCGCCGATGAAGGCGCGGATGGATTTGGATAGGCATTGCATGAGAGAACCGTTTGCTGGATATTTAACGCACGACTATCCGACCTTTGGTATATCCGAGCCGGTATTCTCCGTAATTATTGCCCGCCCCCTGTTTTTTAAGCCCGCCGGGAGATGTCCCCGAGGGTAATAAATATTCACTCAGAAGATCGACGTTAACCACTGACGGTCACCCGGATGGTCGGCAGTTCCGTCCCCCTGAACGATAGCAGCGCAAAATATCGCTCCGTCGGTCGCCGGTTCGAAAAAGGGGAAGGCTTATTCCCGAAACCCGCCCATCCCCACGTCGTACGGGCGGTCTAGTGGCTTGTCCGGAAGGAAGAGCTCGTAGTTGGCGTAGCGTGTCAACTGGCAAATTTTAACCCAGGGGTCAATCAGCAGCCCCATAGCGTACATATCGTGGAAGGTCCCGTCGACACACAGTTCGCGCTTCCCTCCCCCCCTCCATTTCGAAGCCCAGCTTGCGGTACAGGGCCACCGCTGCGTCACTGGATTCCGCCTCCCGCAGGGTGACCGATGCAAGTCCGGGTAGTTCAATCGTGCGCATGGATTTGTATTTCACCTGTTTCGTTACTCATCGGGGCCCGAATTCCAGTACCCCGTCATCAATTTTGCCCAGGCGGGTCACCAGTGCGTCCATCGCGTAGTTCTGGTACACCCGCCACGGTCGTTTCGTCCCCTGCTTGGGCAGAATGTCCTTTGCCCGCTCGATGTAGCCGGCGCTGAAGTCCAGGAAGGGGCGTTCTTCCACTTCCTCTGCGCGCGGTACGACCGTGGTGTAGCCCCTGCGGTCCATGTAGTTGAGCAGCTTGCAAACGTAGTTGGCGGTGAGATCCGTCTTCAGCGTCCAAGAGGCGTTCGTGTAGCCGAAGGCCACCGCCACGTTGGGGATACCGCCCGGCATCATTCCCTTGTACATCATGAGTTCCGAGCTGTGGATACGCCGTCCGTCCACGCGCAGGGCCGCGCCACCGAGGAGCTTCACCTTCAAGCCGGTGGCCAGTACGACCAGGTCCGCCGCGAGTTCCTTGCCGGAGGCCAGCCGAATCCCCCCTTCGGTAAAGCGGTCGATCGAATCGGTCACCACCTCCGCCTGCTTCTTTCGGATCGTTCGGAAAAGGTCGCCGTCGGGCACCAGGCACAGGCGCTGCTCCCAGGGGTTATAGCTCGGCCGGAAGTGCTTATCCACGTCTACGTCGGGGCCGACCTGCGCGGCCACCCGCTTACGGATGGTATCGGCCACGCGGCGCGGAAAGGCTTTGGAAAGACCGAATAGCGTCATGCTCAGTCCCAGATTGGCCCAGCGCGTGAGGCGGTAGGCCCAGCGGTCCGGCAGCAGGTTTTTGAGTCGGACGTAGAGGGTGTTCCGGTTGGGCAGGGTCATGATGTGGGTCGGCGAGCGCTGTAGCATGGTCACGTGGGCGGCCCGTTCGGCCAGGGCGGGCACTAGCGTCACGGCGGTGGCTCCACTACCGACCACCACCACCCGCTGGTCGGTATAGTCCAGGTCTTCCGGCCAGAACTGGGGGTGCACGATCCGGCCCCCGAAGTCCTCCTCCCCGGCGAATTCGGGGCGGTGCGCCTCCTCGTAGCTGTAGTAGCCGGTGCAGAGGTAGAGGAAGCGGGTATGTAGCTCAACCTCACCCCCTTCCCGTTCGACGATCAGCGTCCACATCGCCTCTTCGGATTGCCAGTCGGCGGAGGTCACCCGGTGTCCGTAGCGGATCTTCTGGTCGATACCGTGCTCGCTGGCGGTTTGATGCATGTACGCCATGATGTCTTCCCCGGAGGAAAGCGACTTCGGATTCTGCCAGGGCTGAAAGCGGTACCCAAAGGTGAACATGTCGGAGTCGGAGCGCACGCCGGGGTAGCGGAAGAGATCCCACGTGCCGCCCATACTGTCTCTGGCTTCCAGGATGGTGATGTCCTTTTGCGGGCACTTCTTCTGAAGCCAGTAGGCCGTGCCGATGCCGGCTAGTCCGGCCCCTACTATAATGACGTCGTGAGTTTCGTGTGGCATAGGCATGATCGGGGCGCCGGAGCGCAGGTATAGAGAAAAAAGCAACCGGGGTGGGCTTAGTTCGATTCGTTCCCGGTCAGGCAGCCACGGACAAAAATAAAGCCCCCCGTCGGTGGACGGGGGGCTGGCTCTTCGACCTTCGATATGAGTCCTATTCCTTGCGAAACTTCCTGGAAACCTGCCCGTCGAAGGGG
>JBASAV010000517.1:0-7758 GCA_049650785.1 Lewinella sp.
CTCTATACCGGACGGCGTGGAGACGTTGCTCGTCACCTACACGGGATACGAGGGCTTAAGTATTCCCGTGACCACGGCATCGGAGTACCAAATACAACTGGACGAGTCCGCTCTGGACCTCAGCGAGGTAGTCGTAACCGCCCTCGGCGTAAAACGGGAAAAGAAATCGCTCGGGTACGCGGTCCAGGACCTGGACGGCGACGCGATCGAGCAAACCCGGAGTACCAACGTCGTCAACGGCCTTTCCGGAAAGGTGGCCGGACTTCAGGTATCGGCGGGTAACGTACCGGGCGGTGGCTCGCAGGTAACTATCCGGGGGAACAGTTCCGTTCTGGGCAATAACCAGCCGCTTTACGTCATCGACGGCGTACCGATGGAGGGGGATTTCGCCTCTCCCATTGACGGAGCTACCGACAATAACATATACGGCGGCGGAATTTCCGAAATCAGCCCCGACAACATCGAGTCCATTACGGTATTGAAGGGAGCCAACGCGGCGGCACTCTACGGCAGCCGGGCGGCCAACGGTGTCATTCTGGTAACGACCAAGAGCGGGGCTGCAGCCGAGGGACTGACCGTCAGCTATGCGGGCAGCTACTCCATCGAAAATCCGTTTGTCACTCCCGAATTTCAGAATACTTACGGTGGTGGCACCGGTGGGGTAACGTGGTATTCCGATGGCCGCAACGGCGGTATCAGTGATCCCCTCGCGGTCGAGCAATTCCGCAGTGTTTACCCCGATGCCCCGCTCGTCGGTACCGCAGGTGTGGACGAAAGCTGGGGAGCTCCCATGGACGGACGCGAAGTTCGCCACTGGTGGACGGGGACGGAAACGGCCCCCTTGCTCCCCGTGCCCGACAGCTGGAGCAATTTCTGGGAAACCGGGAACACCGCTAACAACACCCTGAGCATCGCCAACAACTACGGCACCGGCAATTTCCGCTTCAGCTTCGGCCGGATGGACACCAAGGGTATTCTCTACAATAACGACTACGAACGAAACAACTTCCGCCTCAACATCGACCAGGAGCTGGCACCCAAACTGAAGGTGAGCGTGAGCTCGGAATACATCAAATCCGGGTCCGACAACCGGCAGCAGCCCGGTCTCTGGGAATTAGGCACCTGGCACCACCGCCATGACGATTGGGGTTTGCTCCGTGAGTATGAGGATTACATGGACGTCCATATCGTAAGGGAAGGAGACTGGTACCCCTACGCTAACTGGCAGCATTCATTTGCCTCTAACCGCTTTTATGAGCAGGCCAACCTGACCAATGCCAACGAAAAGGATCGCCTGTTAGGTAACATTGCTTTTACCTACGAATTTCTCCCGTCCCTCAATTTGATGGTCCGTGGTGGCACGGATATGTGGACGGATACCCGCCGTTCCGTCAACCGCTACGCTCGCATCAAGAGCGGCAGCGAACTCAATGAATCGTTCAGCGAAGACGTCATGCGTCGCCAGGAGACCAACCTCGACTTCATTCTGACCTACAATAACTACATCGGCGAAAACTTGAGTGTGAACGCCCAATTTGGAGGCAACCACCGTAGCAATTACTTCAAGCGGAATTATATCGGGGTCAACGACGCGACAATCAACGGCCTATATAATGTGTCCAACAACGCCAGTCAGAACACCAACGTCAGCCGTATCGAGGAGAAAGAAGTCAACAGCTTTTTCGCCGCGGCCAGTTTCGGCTACAAGAACTTTCTGTACCTGGACGTTACCGGTCGTAACGATTGGTCCAGTACTCTCCCCGCCGAGAGCAACAGCTATTTCTACCCGTCCGTAAGTCTCAGCGGCGTCATCACGGACGCATTCGACATTAGCAGTCCCGTACTCAGCTACGCTAAAGTACGCGCCGGTTGGGCCCAGGTGGGTTCCGACACGGATCCCTATCGCCTGCGTCAGGTATTTGCCCCGGCTACACCCTGGAATGCAACCACTCCCGTTTTCGCCGAGCAGACCACCATCGCTAACTCGAACCTGCGTCCGGAACGGACTACGGGCAAAGAAGCAGGCTTGGATCTTCGTTTTTTCAACGGGCGAATTGCGCTGGACGTGACCGCCTACGAACAGACAACCGAGGATCAGATCATCAACATCGCGGTCAGCCGGGCGACGGGATACGGAAGTAAGCTCATCAATGCGGGTAAAGTCCGCAACCGGGGCGTCGAGGTTATTCTCTCGGGAGCCGTAGTCGACCTGCCTAAAATCGGCTGGAACGTATCCCTGAACTACGCCAAAAACAGCAACTCCGTCCTGGAGCTCTATACGGATGACAGCGGTAACGAATTGGAGACCATTGTACTGACCAGCTTGCGGGGACTCAGCCTGGAGGCGCGCGTGGGCCAGCCCTTCGGTACCTTATTCGGTTCTGGATTTGCGCGCGTGCCAGACGGCGAATTGGCCGGCCAGATCATTTACGAAAACGGCATTCCGGTCAAGGATCCCGATCTAAAGGTCCTGGGTAATGTGAATCCGGACTGGATCGGAGGAATCCGGAACACGTTTCGTGTCGGAGCCTTCAGCGCGAATTTCCTGGTTGACGCACGCGTCGGGGGAGAGATTGCCGAGCAGAGTAGTTCCCTCGGTATGCAGACGGGAGTTTACCCCATGACGGCCATCGGTCGGGAGGAAGGAGTAATCGGTGATGGCGCCCGTAATATCGGTGATGCAGAGGCACCCGTCTACGTTCGCAACGACGTGGTAGCTCCCACGCGTGACGTCGTCGGTGCCCTGAGCCCACGCTATGCGAATGAGGGAGCCATTTTCGATGCGAGCTTTGTGAAGCTGCGGGAGGCGGGGATTACCTACGCACTTCCCCAGTCGCTACTGAGTAATGTTTCCTTCATCCGGGCCGCCAGCATTAGTCTCATCGGTCGCAACCTGGCTATGCTTTACAGTAACCACAGTCAGATCGACCCGGAATTCAACGTCTCCGGTGGAAACCTTCAGGGAGCCCTTTCCTACACCACGATTCCGAGTACCCGCAGTTTCGGGGTGAATCTGAACGTCACCTTCTAATTCGGTTTCGTCCTGCGCTCCGCCGCCCCCTACCTCCCAACTCCAACAAGACAACAATGAACGCTAAATATTATTTTCTGTCCTTCCTCACCGTGCTGCTACTGGCGAGTTCCTGTGACAGTGGATTCGAGGAACTGAACGCTAATCCGAATGAACCGGAACTCGTTCCTCCCGCTACCCTTTTCCCACTGGCCATACGCGAAGCCGCCCAGCGGATTCACGGCCACAGTACCCGCAACGAGCGGCTCAATCTCGACGGCGGCATGCTCTGGATGCAGTACTTCGCCCGCAATCAGTACGTCAACGAAGGCGACACGTATAACCCCGCGGCCACCCTGCGCAGTGAAACCTGGGACGGCTTCTTTACCGAAAGCCTGGTAAACCTGCAGACGGTCATCGATCTCACCAGCGACGTCGAAAGCGAGCACTACAATCTCAACTTCGCGGCTGCCGCTACCATCATGCGGGAATATGTATTCTCCTTTGTCACCGATACCTGGGGCGCCATTCCCTACACCCAGGCGCTGGAAGGGGCTACTGCCGGCAATCTGGCACCCGTCTATAACAGCCAGGCAGAAGTATACGCCGGAATGCTGGCCAATCTGAAGATGGCCGCCGAGCAACTGGACCCGGCGGGCGCACCGATTGAGAAAGACATTCTGTTCGGTAGCGACATCATGATGTGGAAGAAGTTTGCCAACAGCTTTCGACTACGGCTGGCTAACCGCCAGGCGGCGAAGGAGCCGGCCGCCAGCGCTGCGGTATTCGAAGAAATAATGGGCAATCCGGCCACCTATCCCATTGTAACGTCCAATGAGGAGGGCATTTACTTCCAGCCTACAGTGCGCCAGAGCGGCGAAAACAACAACAGCTGGAATGAGACCATGGTGTACGGGGGAAGAGAGGACTGGTCCATCAGCACGACGCTCATTGCCGCCATGGCAAACGAAGAGGGAAATGCCGTTGACCCCCGCCTCGAAGTATACGCCGAACCCGCGCTAGCCGGCGATTTTGCCGGTAAGTTCGCCGGAGCGCCTAACGGATTGCCGGAGGGAGACGCCGTAGCGTATTACACCACGGCCAGCCGCCCCGGCGCCTACTTCATGGAAGAGACCGTAAAGGTGCCGGTGCTTACTTACTCGGAGATCAATTTTATTCTGGCCGAGGCCGCACTGGACGGTGATTACACCGGCGGACTCTCTGCCGAAGAATACATCGAAGCGGGTGTCGAGGCGAGTTTTGCCCATTATGGACTCAGCGTACCGGATGACTACCTGAGCGGCATGGATGCCAGCATGGAAACCATCATGACCGAGAAATGGAAAGCCCTATTCCCTCAGGGCATTGAGGCCTGGACTGAATACCGGCGTACGGGCTTTCCCGTCCTGCCTAAACCCGATCCCCGTGCCGTCATGGAAAATGAAGGAAAAGTACCTACCCGTCTTCGGTATCCTGAGTCGGAGTACAGTCTGAACGCTGCTAATGTCACCGCTGCGGTAGACATGAACGGCGGCCCCGATAACAAACTGACCGAACTCTGGTGGGCCGAATAAGCCGCCTCCCTTATCTGATGATCGACAATCACTAGTACCATGAAACAGCTACTTTTTTTACTTCTCCCCCTCAGCTTCCTAACCACCTCCTGCCTGGAGGATGAAAACGCGTTCACGGTGGAGGCCTCGCCGGTCAAGGCGGATATCCAGATGGTTTCCGACCCCGCTGACGAGACCGTCATTTACCAAGGCACCTTTACCGAATTAGACAAGGACGGCATTCTTGACCACAATGTCGGCATCGTCGCCTCACCGGTTTCCAATCTGGAATTATCCGTCACGGACCAGGAGCAAAACCTGCTGGAACGTATCGTCACCGATACGGATGGCATGGCTACGTTCTCCGTTGCGGCGGCTTCCTTAACGGGTGTCACCCGATTGGAATGGGCCGGCACTTACAACGGCAAAGCTTTCCGGATACTCAAAAATATGTAGATCCGAAGCTCCGCCAATTCACACTATTTCAAACTATTCTAACAAGCAATTATGAAATCTTCAACTTCCACCAGCCGGCGCCAGTGGCTTCGTCGTGCCGCGCTGACCGGCGCCGGCCTGGCAGCCATTCCTTCCCTCAAACTGACCGCTACGCCCCGGGTAGTAAGTCAGCCCTCCTTCCGGGAATATCTGCCCCAACTGGAATGGGAGCGTTCCCTGGCAAAGCGTCCGCCGCTCAGGGCACGCATGCTGGCCAATGAGAATCCGTACGGTCCGTCACCCAAGTGCATAGAGGCCGTAGCTCAGAGTGCCCCGGCTGGCAACCGCTACCAACACGAGGCGGCGGCCGAGTTGCAAAAGATGATCGGTGACTTCGAAGGCGTTCCACCCGATCACATCATGGTCACTCCCGGTTCCAGCGATGTGCTTGAAAAAATGGCGATCGTTCACTTTTTGACAGGCGGTAACGTCGTCGCCGCCGATCCGGCCTACATGTCGCTGATCAAAGTGGTTATGGGGATGGGAGGCACCTGGAATAAGGTGAAGGTCACCGATGACTGGGCACATGACCTACCGGCCATGAAAGCCGCCATCAACGCTGACACGAAGATGGTGTACATCTGCAACCCAAACAATCCTACGGGCACGCTCACGGACAATGACGAGCTAAAGTCATTCTGTCGGGAGGTATCCTCGGACGTTCCCGTCTTCGTCGATGAAGCCTACCTGGAATTCCTGCCGGACTATAAGTCGAAGACGATGGTCCCGCTGATCCTGGAAGGTAAGAACGTCATCGTTGCCCGCACCTTTTCCAAGATTCACGGTATGGCCGGTCTGCGTGTGGGTTATGCCGTTGCCCTTCCGGAAACCATTGAAAAAGTAGGGGAGATCAGCCGCGGAAATATGGGCCTTTGCAAGACCTCGCTCGAAGGAGCCATGGCCAGCATGAAGGACACGGACTTCCAGGAAATGAGCCGTACGCAGACCACCGCATTCCGCGAGCAGGTATATGCTGGCCTCGAGGGTATGGGGCTGGAGTACGTTCCCTCCCATACCAGCTTTGTCCTCTTCCCCATCGAGATGGCGGGTGAGAACTTTTTGGAGGGAATGTTCGACCGGGGTATCGGCGTACGGTCCTTCGATATACACGGAAAGAATTATTGCCGGGTGAGCGTCGGCAAACCGGAAGAGGTGGATATGTTCCTCTCCGCGCTCCAAGAAGTATTAGTGTGAATTGATTGACGCCGGCGCGCCGTCTGGTGCGCCGGCGCTACTAAAAGTCTATAATGAATCCAGCTTTACAGAAGACCCTAGCTTTTCTACTTCTCATCATCGCCGGGTACTTACTACAGAATAAACTCAAGACTAAGGATGAACTGAAGGGAGTAAAATTGCTCATTCTAAGTATCATCCTTCCGGCTACCATCTTTGTAGCGCTGTTACGGGTTGAAGTCTCCCGGAGCATGTTATTGCTGCCGGTTCTAGCCTTGTTGCTGAATGCGGCACTCTATTTCGCCTCCACCTTCGTCCTGCCCAAACTCGGTTTCGAAAAGGATACCCCGCAGTTGCGCACCATGTTGCTGCTGGTTCCGTCCCTGGCACCGGGGCTGAGTGCGTTTCCGTTTATCCTCGAGTATTTAGGGGACGGCGAGCTTGCCCTGGCCGCGTTGGCCGATGTTGGTAACAAGGTATTCGTCCTGGTTATCCTTTACCTAGTTGCCATGAACTGGTACTACCGACAACGGGGCGAGCAGGCCGAAGTACCCAACCGGCGAGGCAAAATGAAGGAACTCGGCCTGGCCCTCTTGGCGGAGCCGGTCAACATGGTCATCCTGCTGGCTGTGCTGATGATCTCATTTGGCCTGGATCTGACCAACTTGCCGCTCTTCGTGGGAGATACGGTCGATCGGCTGGCCAGTCTGATGACACCCATCGTGCTGCTCTTCATAGGAATGGCCGTCAATTTTCAGAAGAACGAGATGGCCCTTATCCTCAGGGTTCTATGCTATCGTTCCGGCTTAGCGCTGTTCCTAAGTGGGGTCTTGATTTTTCTGATGGGATTATCCGGACCGATCGCCCTGCTAGCGGTGGTGTTTGCCCAGTGTGCAGTCAGCTTCTGGCCGTTCGCCCATATGTCTGCGGTCGAAGTGCTTCGTCAAAAGAATACGCCGCAGGTATTTGATCTGGATCTGGGACTCAACGTACTGGCGTTTTCCCTGCCTTTTTCTACGGTAGTGATCCTGACCGTACTAAGCTTTGGCAACTGGTTTTCCTCACCGACCGTGTTGTTTCCGGCGGCCCTGGTGATGGTTCTTTTCCCGGTAGCCTATTTGTTGCGACCCGTGTTACGCGGATTCAAGGCAGACGTAGAGAACGCGCGTGCCTGACACTTGGAAGAAAAGCCTAATCATTATCACTCCGGTGGCCGGCAGTGGCGGCATTGATATTCAGAAATCGATTGAAGTCCGCAAGATCCTTTACTTCTAACTCATCATACTGAGGCGGAAGATCCATGTAAAAGCTTTGCTCGTCATTGCCCAGTTTGGCATTGAAAGTGAGGGTTTCCTCGTCTCCGTCAAAGTAGAAATAGCTGTGGTGGATGCCGTAATAATCGTTCGTTGCCGCCTGGCTCTCCCCACCGTGGGGGCAGAGAATAAAGTAGGTGATTTTGCCGGTGTCCTTATTGCAGATCACATCGTACAGAACCGCAATTGGGTTTCCCCTACCGGCATAAATCTC
>JBASAV010000518.1:0-2512 GCA_049650785.1 Lewinella sp.
GTAGCGGACAGGCGGCTGACCGTACCAGCTTCACCGTCCCCTTCACGAAATTCAGTCTGGACAACGGCCTGGAAGTGGTGTTGCACGTAGACACGTCCGACCCGGTGGTAGCCGTGGCACTAACCGCCCACGTCGGTTCAGCGCGCGAGAAGGAAGGACGAACGGGATTTGCCCACCTCTTCGAGCACCTACTCTTTCTGGAGTCGGAAAACCTGGGCAAGGGCGGACTGGACAAGATGAGTGCCCGCATCGGCGGTAGCGGAGCCAACGGTTCCACCAGCCGCGACCGTACGAACTACTTTCAGACCGTACCGAGTGACGCCCTGGAGAAGATGATCTGGGCCGAAGCCGATAAACTCGGCTGGTTCATCAACACCGTGACGGAACCCGTACTCGCCAAAGAGAAGCAGGTGGTCAAAAATGAGAAGCGGCAGGGGGTGGACAACCGACCCTATGGCCATAACAACTATGTGATCGACAAGAACCTCTACCCGGCCGACCACCCGTACAACTGGCAGGTGATCGGCTCCCTGGAGGACTTACAAAACGCCACGCTGGCCGACGTCAAGGAGTTTTTCCGTCGGTGGTACGTGCCCAATAACGTCACCTTAGTGGTCAGTGGCAATTTCGAACCCGACCGGGCGCGCAGTTTGGTGGAAAAATATTTCGCCGAGATACCCGCCGGGGAAGCCATCGAATCTCTTCCTGCGCAGCCCGCCGAACTGGCGGAAAGCGTGCGGCTGTTTCACGAGGACAACTTCGCCCGGCTACCCCAACTCACCATGGTATGGCCGACAGTGCCGCAGTACACGCCCGATGCCTACGCCCTGGACGTGCTGCTGCAGTACTTCTCTGATGGCAAGGAAGCGCCGCTCAACGAGGTGATCGTGGAGGAAAAAAAGCTGGCCCCCGAGGTCCGCTTCTATGGTTATAACTCCGAGCTGGCCGGTGATGCCCGGCTACAGGTGCGCGCCTTCGCCGACACGCCGCTGGATTTGGTGTGGGCCGCGGTACAGGAGGCCTTCACCCGTTTCGAGCAGGAGGGAATTCCCGCCGCCGATTTGCAGCGCATCAAGGCCGGACAGGAGACCCGTTTCTACGCCGGCCTATCGAGCGTGCTGGGTAAGGGTTTTCAGCTGGCGCAGTACAACATCTTCGCCGGCGACCCGGGATTCGTGGAGGATGACATTCAGAACATCCTGGATGTATCGGCCGACGACGTGCGGCGGGTCTATGAAGAGTACATACAGGGGAAGCCCTACGTGGCCACCAGTTTTGTACCTCTTGAACAGAATAGTCTGGTCCTGTCAAACAGCACCCGGGCTGAGGTCGTGGAAGAAAAGATCGAGCTCGGCGCCGAGGAGGAAGTCGACCCGTCCATAACGGCGGAATATACGCCTACCCCATCCAGTTTCGACCGGTCGGAGGAACCCCCTTTCGGCGAGGAATTAAGCATTATTACCCCCGATATCTGGCAGCAGGAACTGGCCAATGGTCTTACGGTCTATGGTGTGGAGAATGATGAGGTACCGCTGGTCAACTTTACGCTGGTCATCGAAGGCGGGCAACTCCGCGATTCGCTGGATAAGCCCGGCGTCGCCTACTTCCTGGCGGAGATGATGACCCGGGGTACCAAAACCAAAACGCCGGCGGAGCTCGAGAACGCCATTGAATTGCTTGGGGCGAGCATCAACGTCCGGGCGGGTACCGAATCGCTCACCGTGTCCGGTACGACCCTGGCCCGCAATTATCCCGCCACGATCGACCTGCTCACGGAAATGCTGCTCGAACCGCGCTGGGATGCGGAGGAATTGGAGCTCGTCCGCCTGGAAACCCTTAGCCGCCTGGAGCAGGATAAAGCCGAGCCCAACGCGATTGCAGGTAATCAATGGGACAAACTGCTTTACGCGAAGGACGACATTCGGAGCCGCAACATCCGGGGAACCGAAGCGTCCGTTTCGGCTATGACCATGGCCGATCTGAAAACGTACTACGAAAGCTTCCTTTCCCCCTCGGTCAGCAACTTCCACCTGGTGGGCGCGCTCAACGAGACCGAGGCCATCGGGGCCCTGGAAGCCCTCACGAACCGGTGGGAGGCCACGGACGTCCCGGTGACCAGCTGGCCGGATGTTCCCTCCGTCGGTACCGCACGGGTGTATTTCTACGACGTGCCGGGGGCCAAACAATCCGTTCTGCTGATCGGCAATCCCGCCCTGGCGGCTAAGGATGCTGACTATTACCCCGCCACCGTAATGAATTACATCCTTGGCGGCGGCGGCTTCGCGTCCCGGCTCACGCAGGAATTACGCGAAGGCAAGGGCTATACCTACGGCATCCGTTCGGGCTTTGATGGTACCGCGAATACGGGGTCCTTTCAAATCGGCACCGGGGTGCGAAGCAACGTGACTCTCGAAGCCACCGAGTCCATCAAGGCCATCCTCGAAGATTACCCCGAAACCTTTACCGAGCAGGATCTGGAAACCACGCAAAGCTTTCTCACCCGGTCCAACGC
>JBASAV010000519.1:0-1821 GCA_049650785.1 Lewinella sp.
GATCGTAGATGATGAAGCGGTCATCAAAACCGATGCTGACCGTGGTATCGGTGGTACTGTCAATGCTGCTCAGGAACCCGAGGCCGTGTCCTAACTCGTGCAGGACAACACTGGCCAGGTCGATCTCAAATCTAGGTACGGAACCCGTGGTGCCGTAATTCCAGTTGGCCCGGCTGTTGACCACAACGTTGATATCGGCTTCCGTCGTATCGTTCAGGTCCTCGCCGACAATGGCTTCCGCCAGCGCTACCGGGTACCAAACGTCCGGATCAACGGCACCCCGGAAGGCCCGGTAGATCGTGCTAGGCCCGGCACTAGCCAGAATTCGATCGTCCCCCTGATCCCGCCAGTCCACTTCCACGCGAACGGGAACATCGGATTGCAGGTAACTTCCCCAGACGTCGGCGGCGAAGCGGATGCTTGCCTCCGCTTCGGGCGGTACACTATCGGTAAAGAATACGTCGAACCGGGTCCGCATCTCCGCCGAACCATCGATCACGTTCGCGGGGGCTGGTACGACCGCTTCGACAATCGTGTCCTGGGTCCAGCACGTGATGGAAAAACCTACGCTATCGAATTGCGCCTGACCGAAAAGTCCGCAGGAGAGGAAAAGGAGGAGCAGCGAATAACGCATGGAGGGCGGTTTAATCGGGGGTCGGTAAGGGTAAGCTTACTGAAGAAGTTTCTCGGTTTCGCTGTAGTCGAGCGATTCCGCTTTAGCATATTCGATAGCGAGGCGGGCCGTGGATTTAGCCTTTTCTTCCTGACCGGTCTTATCATAGAGCCAGGCGAGGGTATCCAGGTTGGGATAGTAGGGCCGAATCTCTACGGATTTCTTTGCCCAGTCAATTGCCATGGCCAGTTGGTCGGCATCCTCGCTGTGCTCGAAAAAGTTCCAGGCTACGGTATTGAGTTCGGCGTAGTCGTCACTGGGGAAGCGGGTATAGTAATCGGCGGCTACTGCGAGGTAGCTTGCCATATCCTTTTGTCGTTGGTGATAAACCATCGCATAGCGGGGAAGTAGACGGTCGGTCAACTCGGGAGCCTGTTCCCGCAGGTAGGGCTCGATCTCATCGGGGGCTACCAGGCTGCGCTTGCGGTTACTTTGGTGGTACTGATTGACGAGAGCACGTTCGATGACGCTGTACACGCGGTCACCGTGTTGGTCGTCTACAGTAGCGGCGTGCTCAATCAGGAAGTCCATCCGCTTATCGCCGAGATCACCGGGGCTTTCGAGGATGAGCTTGGTATTCTCCGGGCTCGTCCAGTCGGATTGGCTTTCCAAATAATCGGCGATGACGCGATCGGCCTGTGCCTGTTCGTAATTGGTGGTCAGTGATCGGGCGTAATTGCTCACGAACTCCGGGGAACGATCGCCGCCGTCGTAGCGCTTCTTCATCGCACCTAGGCTCTGGTCGGAAACGGCTACGTCAGCAAGCTCGAGCAAGGCGGGCTTGGGAATGTATCCGACCGCCTTATGCACCAATTCGCCGTCACCGTCGACAAACAGGTAGGTCGGGTAAGCCGCGACGGAATAGCGACTGGCCAGTGACAGGCCTTCTCCTTGCTCCATATCGAACTTCGCATTAATGAATCGCTCATTGAATACCTCCGCGACTTCGGGGTCGGGAAATACCTTGGCATCCATCATTTTACACGGGCCGCACCATGTCGTATAGGCGTCAATAAAAATGAGCTTTTGGTCCTGCTTTGCTTGGGAAAGGAGGTCGTCAAACGCTTCTCGTTTAAACTCGATGCCAATTTCTTGCTGGGCCGATACGGCAAGGGAACAGAAGAGTAATAGGGGAAACAGTTTCATGG
>JBASAV010000520.1:0-5678 GCA_049650785.1 Lewinella sp.
CTAATGCACAAGCTCAGCAGCGAACTCCGCACGCCGAATCACCGCCTGCATCCCTTCACCAGACTACGGGAAGACCTCTTCCTGGATGCCATGGACATCGACTTGCTCGTTGCCGGACTGGAGAGCAAGCTCGAGTACTACCTCACCGAGGAGGAGGCCGGCCAGATCGAAACCGTCGGTGACCTCCAGCACTTCTTTCTGCGCTAAGCCCCTATTTCGTAGGCGGGCCCTGCGAGGTCTCGCTGGCCCGACCCAAATCAAAGTCGAAGAGAAAGCCCTGATACCGCGAGCGAAGTAGTAAACGTTGACCTTCCAGGGCGACGATCTCGTACGTCATGGCCGGATTTACCCCGGCGGTGATTATTTCCTCGCCCTCCCGCTCGTAAGTACCCGCCTGCGCATCTTCGGCCAGGAGGTTGGTTTCGAATCTACCGTCCTCATCAAACACAAAGTAAAGACCGGCCAGTATGCCGGTCTTGACGTTGTCGCGCCGGGCTTCCACGAGCTCCCAGCGGCCCTCCAGGGCGGAGACCTGTTCCTCGGTGAGGTCTGGCTCGGAGCCACAGGCACAGACTAAAAGCAGCAGCAGAGCTGAAAAAATACGCATAGTTAGGGTCGTTGCAATTCCCAAAACACAGCAAAAGGTGGATTGTTAAACCCGTTACCGCGCCGCGCGGCGTAGCCGGTCATTGATGGCCAGACCGAGCCCTCGTTCCGGCACCAATTCCACGGTAGCCTCGCGGTAGCCAGCGTCGGCGAGCTGGCGCAACGTGCCGAACAGACGATGAGCCGCCTCTTCCAGCAGCCCCTCCTCCGAAAGGCTGAATTCATATTCGTTTTGTGCTTCGTATCCGAACCGCACCACCGCGTGGTCGGCGTCACCCGTCCGCTCCGCCCGCTCAACCAAGGTCAGCGGCACCCCCGGCGAATAGTGGCGCGAAAGCATTCCCGGAGCCTCGGGACGGCTGCTGCCGTGGGTCCGTACCCCGACGGGTCGTTGCAGTATCTCCTGTAGGCGCTCCACCGCCGTCCCCCCCTTGCGCAGTACCGTCGGTTCCTCGTCCGGACCGAAAGCGATGATGGTACTTTCCAGTCCGACCCGGCAGCTACCTCCGTCGAGGATATAATCGATCCGGCCGCCCAGCTGGTCCGCTACGTGTCGGGCCGTTACGGGACTGACGTAGCCGAAGGGATTGGCACTGGGCGCGGCTACGGGAAAATCAATTTGGGAAAGTACCTCAAGAGTGAGCGGGTGATCCGGTACCCGCAGTGCCACCGTATCCAGTCCGGCGGTGACCAGATCGGGTACGGAATCCACGCGATCGAGCACCATGGTGAGCGGTCCCGGCCAGCAAGCCTCCGCAAGCAGACGCGCACTGTCGGGGACCCGCCGGGCGTAGCGAAAAATCCGGTCGGCATCCGCCTGATGGAGAATGAGCGGATCAAAGCTGGGGCGATTCTTCGCGCGGAAAATACCACTGACGGCCCCCAGATTCAGTGCGTGCCCGCCAAGACCGTAAACCGTCTCGGTCGGCAAAGCGACGAGTTGTCCGCGGCCGAGCCGATGGGCGGCTTCTGCAGGGTCTGTTCCGATGATGGCTTGCACGGACGCAAAGCTAGCAGACTAATTATACACGCTGTAACTTATGTAGGGGATGGGTACGAGGGGATTAAATTCGGAATCCAGAAAAATGCTCAGTAAGCCGTAGGACCAGCGGTGCCGTCGCTTGGCTACGGAAACATTGAGGGAGGGGAGAAGGCCCAAGCCATCGAAGTTGTCGAGGTACCCCAGCATCTCCGCGTAGAGATGTACCCGCCGGCTCAGCCGCACACCGGTACCGACCCGGAAGTTTGGAATGACCCCGCTGCTGGATACCATGTCGTAAAAGATGCCGAATCCCACGTTGAAGAATTGCGAGGAGTTTCCGACCGTGAGCATGGAGGTGAGATCACCAACCGCCGGGAACTCCCCGTCGGAAATTCCCACCGTCGGGACAAGGAGTAACTCATTGCTTACGCCTAGGTGCAGATAGGGTGTGAGCGAGGTTCGGTAGCGTTGCGTAAACAGTATGCCCAACGGGCCGGCAAGCCCCGTACCGATCTGGAGGTGATCGTTCAGGTTCCAGTGGATCGCATTGTAGATCAGCATGACCGACTTAAAGCGTCGATCACGCGAGAACGGGAGCGCCGTCCGGATAAAGGTCAGGTCGTCCAGGTCAGGTATGGCAACGGATTGGAGGGGCCTCAGCAACGGCGTCCAGCGATCGGGGCGGTAGAGGCCAAGATGGCGCATCTCATCGGTGGGTATGGCCACCGCTTCGGGTACGGTGGCGATCACGACGTACAGACTATCGACCCCTATACGGGTCACAACGCCCCGCAGGCGGGTATAGTCGCGCAGGATCAACTGATGGACCTGGCTGGTATCACCTATGATGACCTGCGGGTTAATGCGATCTTCATAGTTTTGAGCCCGTAAGGAGCAAACCGATAACAATAGTAATAGCCACAGGTAGGCGCGCATGTGGGGTAGGTGTACCGTAATAGACGGTAAGTTACCCCACCCGCGTTAGCCCCGGGCATCTAATTCTGTAATCTTTGAAAGCACTCCGGGACGTTGTCCGAAGCCGCCCTAACCGGCTTTTCATTTACCTGGCCGGATTTTTCGTCGCCAACGCACTCGTCGCCGAACTCATCGGGGTAAAAATCTTTGCGCTGGAACCCACGCTTGGCCTGGCTCCCTGGGAGATCAATCTTTTCGGGGAAGTGGGCGCCTTGCAGTTCAGTGCCGGCGTCCTGCTCTGGCCGGTGGTGTTTGTCATCACCGATTTACTCAACGAATACTACGGCGAACGGGGCGTGCGCTTGCTCAGCTACTTTACCGTCGTACTGATCGGCTACGCCTTCCTGATGATTTTTCTGGCTATACAGCTGGAACCGGCAGAGTGGTGGCGCGCCGGAGCGCAGGAACAAGGCATTCCGGATAATCAGGCAGCCTTCCGGGTCACCTTCGGTCAGGGACTGTTCATTATCGTAGGCTCGCTCACGGCCTTTTTGGTGGCTCAGCTCACGGACGTATTTATCTTTCACCGCATCCGCGCACGTACCGGCAACGCCCGTCTCTGGTTGCGGGCCACGGGCTCCACCCTGGTCAGCCAGCTGGTCGATAGCTTTGTGGTGCTCTACATAGCCTTCATCCTTGGGCCGCAGCTATTCGGTGGGGTAAGCGAACCCTGGCCCTGGTCCCGTCTGCTGGCCGTGGCGACGGTGCAGTACGGTTTCAAGTTTATGATGGCGGTGTTGCTCACTCCGGTCATCTACTGGGGGCATGACATCATTGACCGCTATCTCGGTATTGATCGGTCGGCGGCGGAGATTGGGGAATAGGTTGCCGGTCCTCGTCCCATAGCCCCATAAGCACGGCCTGGCCCCGGTCGTCAATCATCAGGCCGCCATAACGTGCCCGTTCGAAGCGTTCGGAGGTGCCTTCCTGAAAAAAGTAGCTGTCTGCGGCCAGCTTGACCATTCCATTTCGCATTGATCCTGCGCGCCGGCGCCTAAATTGAATTAACCGTTCTTCGGACTTCAAGGGTGTTCGCTGCAGCTGTAATCTCCGGAACCGGGCGACCCCGGCATCATCCGTTACAAAGACCAGGTAACCGTTGGGCGGCACCTCCAGGTGCGTCAGCTCATCGTCTATCCGGTAACTGAGGCGCATATAATCACCCTGCAACAGGGAGCGCGGATCTACCGGGGCCAGTTCGAACAGGACCAATTCACCCCTGGAGATGATCCTTTCCTTGTCGTAGATGAACCAGGCGGCGTAGGCCACCACCGCCAGGACACCCAGGAGAGGAAGTATGCGTCGCCAGCTACGCACGGGCGCGGGCATTTAAGCGGTGGAGTACGAAGTAAGTGGCCAGTAGCAGTGCCCCCACCAGCATCAGACTCACCGACTTGTTGAGTAAATCCCAGCGCAGGTCGTAGTAGTACTGCACGGTGAAGTAAAACAAGCCAGCGATTGCCAAGCCAACGCCTAGTAAGTGCTGATTTCGGAAGCTCAGTAGGAGCAGCAACAAACAGCCCAGAAAGAGGGGAAGGACCGAGGGGATACTTCCGGCATTGGGGAAAAGGTAACCGGCCCACCGGCACCAGATGAGGGTCAGCAAAAAACCGACGGCCAGTCCGGAGCGCAGAGGCGCCAGCCGGCGGTCGTGCACCACGCGGAACTCGAAAAAAGTGAGAAAGATCAGGGAGACCGAGCAGACGGTGAGTGCCAGCCAGGTCCACATCGGGTTCTTTTGGACCAGGTGCAGAAATACCAGGCATCCGGGTACGGACATGGCGGCCAGTAGGATGAGGTAATAGTTGCGGGTAAAAATCACGGTAGCCAGCGCGATGAGCAGCACCGGAAACACGAGGTAGGCCGTTGGGATGGACGGGGGCAAGCCAACCATAATGAGGCCAACCCCAACCAGGTACCCGCAAACGGTAGCCGTAGCCAGAAAGGCTTCCCGGCGGGTACGTCCGAGCAGGATCGTGACGGTGATCAGGATGATGCCCATGGTGACGGCGATAACCGGCTCACTCAGCAGGTCGGTCAGCCACAAAAACAATAAAAACAGCAGGCTGGCCAGAAATCCGCCCAGTCCGGAAAGTACACGGAGGGCCTGATCGCTATCGTTGACCTGACGTTGGGCCTCCTCCTCCTCCAGCGCTAGCTGACTGACGGTGAACGGCGATCGCGCCCGGTTCTGAAGGTATTCAATTATCCGGTTGTCCATGCCAGCTTCGGTTAAGTCGGTTGAGGTAATGGACCAGCACGGTCACGCCGATGAGTATAAACAGACCGGCTAATAGAAAGCTGTCCAGGAATTGCGCCCACCGCAAGAGCAGGAAAGTGAGGGTAACCAGGCTGCCGCCGCCTACCAGGGCGAGATAGTAAAGGGACCGTTCACGCAGGGCCAGCAGGGCCCACCCCGCATAGACCAGGGCGGCGAAGAGGACCGTGTAGAAAAGCTGTGTCGGGTACTCGTCGTAGGCACCGGCGCTGATGTTGACGGTAGCCACGATGACAGCCCAGAAGGCGACCAACTGAAGCAACCAGTTGAAGCGTGGGCGGGAGCGAAACCACGACCATAACACCATCCAGCAGATCAGATTACAGCCAAAGAGCAGCATGCCGGTCACTAAAAACGAGAGCTCGATGCCGATCTGCTGGGTATAGGTGATAAAGGCAGCGTTGATGAGACCGACGACTACTAGGTAGAGGGGAGCGAAGGGGAGGGCCGCAGCCCAGGGCAGACTCAGGATCAGCCAGCCCAGGAAAAAATCATAGGCGTTGGCTCCGGTCTGGTATACTTGACCGAGCACCGCCAGAATGGCTCCGATCAGCGTTACGGCCGCCGTATGCATGATTAGCCGGGGGAGTCGGGGTAGGGGGGCAAAGATGCCGGCCAGGGCGGTGACCAAAAAAGCACCGCCGGCGATGCCGATTTTCGTTGCTCCGGATAGGGCTTCCCAGTTGTACGCAAAGAAGAAGAAAATACCACTTAATAGGAACGATGCCCCGCTCCCGAGTAGCAGATATTCGAGCAATTTGCGCCAGTCCGTTTCGGAAGCGTAAACATCCGTTTGAAGGGTATGCCGGATATCATCCAGTCGCCAGTCGCTATTCC
>JBASAV010000521.1:0-2806 GCA_049650785.1 Lewinella sp.
ACCTCCGCTGGCTTGGTGGTCATTAATGGCGAGGTCAGGGTCGAGGGCGGCCTCGAAAATACCGGAACTCTCATTGCCCAAGGATCGGGCGGCATCACGTTTTACGGTAATCCAACGGCCAATTTTGCCACGGGCACGAACACCCTGGCGAATTTAACCAACCAGAAGGTCGGGAGTGATATAGTCGTGACCGGGGAACTGATAGTCAACAATTTCCTCGATCTATCCGGTGCCGACAATTCGCGTATCAGGCTGGGGGCGGACAACATGGTGCTGGGGAGCGATGCGGTAATAGTCGGAGCCAACTCGGACGGCTACATCGAAACGTCCGGAAACGGGTTTTTGCGAAAAAAGGTCGCTACTTCCGACGCCTTCACTTTTCCCGTTGGTAACGAGGAAGGCTACACCCCCCTGACGCTGGATTACAGCGGCTCTTCCTTTTCAAACGCTTATCTGGATGTCAGGGTCCAGTCGGATCCGGAACCGAACCTGCCGCCCGAGGTGACCGCTTACACAGATCGTTTCTGGACGGTCGAGTCAGCCGGCATCCCGGATTTTCAAAGTGATATTTTCGCCTCCTTTCTGAACGGGGATGTCGTCATGGACATCACTTCGATCGAAGGCGCGAGCTTTGCCAATGGCGAGTGGATTTATACGAATGGCGGCCGCACGGACGTCACGCTTACCGGCACTGTCGATTCGCCCGAATTCACCTTCACCGGCAGCAATGCCCGCCAGTCCGCGCTGCCGGTCGAGTTACTAAGCTTTCAAGCGGAAACCACGGAAGGCAGTCATACCGAGCTAAACTGGTCAACCGCCAGCGAGTACGAAACCTCTCACTTTCTGGTCGAGAGAAGTCGAGATGCCCAAAACTGGGAAGATATAGCCATGGTCCGATCAGACGGTAACAGTACGCAACAACGTGACTATCTGTATTTCGACCGGAACGTGCCTTCCCGAATCAGACAGTTCGGCACCGTCTACTACCGTCTCGCTATTCACGACATCGACGGCTATAGAGCGTACTCACCCATTGTGGCCGTTGACTTCTCCAGGGAGGACGAGGGGCTCACCATCTTCCCAAACCCCACCACGGATTTGCTGCATATTTCTGCCCCTGACTCTATCCGCTCGGTGACCGTTTACACTACCCTGGGCGAAAAGATGCTCACCAGCCGGGAGCGGACCCTTTCACTGAAGCAATTACCGGCCGGTCTGTACCGGATCAGGGTAGAAACGCAATCTGGGTGGCAGCCCGTTCAGACGGTGGCCGTTTGGCGGGAGTGATTGAGGCCATAACGAATCGTTGCGAGCATAGCGATGTACGTGGGGCAAAACACGGTGACGATGCAGCCCGCGCGGAAATCGTGCTGGGCCGGCAGCGAGCTGACCGCAGTCGGTAGGATGACAGTGGCGAGAAGTTGACTCGGACGGGGTACGCGAAGCTACAAGGGAGATAGGGCGTAACGGGATAAGGTGTTCGAAATGCGCGGCACCCAAACAATATGGACCGGCGTGGGCGATAGTATCCGGAACTGCGACGTTTGGGGGCTTGCAAACCAAGGCCCGCCACGACTCGATCGTTTATGGTCTATGATCCTCGTTTTTTGTGTCGGCGTACAGCTTTTGTACGTGTAGGTACGATGGTTGAGTTCAGGGTACTCCCCAGAGCGGAGGAATAGTACATCACGCCTATTATCCGCATACCGGCACTCCTTAATAAGCACAACGCTCGGACAGGACTTCAGCAGGGATACTGTCGGAAAATAAGCTAACTGGGGATCCGCCCGGGGGGCGGCGTGAATTAAATGTCGTGCATCTCGGGAAGATACGCCGCCATAGAACTACCCGATCAGGTAGGGCGAAGCGGAAGTACACCCCGGAACTTTGCTCGCAAACACCCATTATGAGCTACCTTAAAATTACCCTATTCACTATCTGTGCAACCTTGGCAATGGCCATAGCACCCCTGGGGCCCGACTTATCCCCTGGATCCACCGCCCCCGAAGGCTCGCTCAGCGCTGCCTACCTTAATCTGGTTGACGGCCGCCCCTCCAAGATGACGGTCATCCTGCTGGCCAGGGGAGACAAGCGCGAATGCCGTGGGGAGGGCCCCTGTGCGAAGATCACCACCTTCCAAGACAATGGGAAAGCCTCCCGGGTAAAGACGGAAACCCGGACGTTGACCAAAGCGGAGGTCAATCCCCGCTCCGTGGAAACGGGTACGGTATGGCTGGGGGGCAAACTGTCCCCCGCGCGATATAGCCCCGCCACCCATACCCTCTACCTCTTTCGGGCGAACCCCAAGCTCATGCTTCGCCACTTCTCCAAGGTTCGGTTTACGGGAAAATCACCCGTCCGCGTGGGAGATCCCACGCCGCAGGTTATTCCACCATTTATTTGGGATTGGCTCACTGGCACCGAAGGCCAGTGCTGTACGGATTGCTACGCGGTACACCGCAACTGGAATTTGCCGTGTAGTGCCGACAACGCCTGCTGCGCCGGAACGTGTGGGGTGCAACCTGGTTGCAACGGTGGCGTGGTACCGATCCCGCCGGACGAAGACAACTGCAGTGGAGACAGGGAAGTCAGCGGAGCGGAGGTAGAGGTTAACGGTATTACT
Organism: Lewinella sp.; assembly: GCA_049650785.1. GTDB lineage: Bacteria > Bacteroidota > Bacteroidia > Chitinophagales > Saprospiraceae > Neolewinella. The sequence goes on from JBASAV010000521.1 coordinate 2,624, forward strand.
TGCGATTACACCGGCACGCTCAGCAAAACGACCAGCGATATGGGCGAGTGCGTTGAATTCGCCAATGGTGGTGTCTTCAGCAACTGCCGGGAGGCGGGCAGCCCGAAAACGCCGGACAATGCTCCGCTAGAGACTTTGTCAGAGTGGTAGTCCTTACATCATTAGCTCCCGATAGACATAGCA
>JBASAV010000522.1:0-2440 GCA_049650785.1 Lewinella sp.
GGACGGGGGCAGTCCCGGACCCTTCTACGCCGGAAAGGGCACGACCTGGGAAGCGGGCCACCGGGTGCCCGCGATCTTCTGGGCTCCGGGGCGCATCGAACCGGGTACCGTCCGCGGTATCGGGTCCACCCTGGATCTGCTGCCGACGCTGTCCCGTATGGCCGGGGTTTCGGTACCCGATGACCGGGAAATGGACGGGTTCGATCTGTCCCCTACCCTGCTAGATGGAGCCGAAAGCCCGCGGGAAGAAATGATCTACTACGGGGGTCAGGAAGTCTTCGCGGTGCGGCGCGGTCCGTACAAAGCACACTTCGTTACCCGGGGTGCCTACGGTCAATTCGGCGAACGAGAGGAACACGATCCCCCCTTGCTGTACCACCTCGGTCGGGACCCCGGGGAAACCACCGACATCGGTTCGGCTCATCCGGACATCATTGCGGAACTGCGCGCCCTGCGCGATGCGCATACCGCTACGGTGGTACCCGTTAAGGACCAGCTTGCGGAAAGGGAGTAGTCTATCTCTAGGTTCAGCCGGTACTCTCGCGGAGGTCGTGGACCCGACGCCAGGCCACACCTCGCTTCCGATCGCCTGCATTTCGGGGTATATTACCGGCCTAAAGGGTTGACCGCCAATGAAGCCGATCTTCTTTTTTCTCTTACTGCTCACCGGATCTACGCTGGTCGCTCAGATCGATCTGCCGCCCGACTTTATGGTCCGGCTCGACAGTCTGGACATGCGTTTCAACGCTCCGCTCGACAGCGACTACCGCGAAAAGACGCTGCGCGATGAGAACCGCTGGCTGGACGATCACTACACCATGTCGTCCCGACGGGAGAAACTGGAAATCCGCTTTCACCTGGACCCCGAACAACTCGGCGATCGTTATTACGGGCTCCCCCATCTGGCCGCTACCACCCTGGCCATGAACCTGGGCAGTAACGATGAAGACGCCGTCACGGCCGTGCACAGCTTCGGCACCGAGGAAATGGCGATCTACAATGCCGACTGGGCGCGGATGTATACGTTCCGGCCCAAACGCAGCTTCAGCAATAAGGAGCAAGCCCAGTTGATCGCCCTCTACCGCGAAGGACGCGGGCTGGCGTATACCATTCTTCTCTTCGACGATGCGCCGGACACCCTGGATGGACGGCAGCTGTCCTTGCGGTTCCGGTAACCACCCGTGGTCTGCCGAACGTAGCAAAGCGGAGTTCGTCCGCCCACGGGTCGTGACAGGCTACCCCACCGCCAACACACTATCCTCGGCCAGTACAAACACCTGATCGCCGGGTCGAACCCTGACTTCCGCGCAGCCCGTGAATTCACCGAAGGCCGGCAGAATCCCTTCGTACTGTCCGAAGTAGAAGCTAGGAAGTTTCATGCCCCGCCCGCTGCGGTCCAGCAGTTTGACGCAGGGATGAACGTGGCCGCAGAGGTTGTAGCGGCCGGGAAGTCGCTGGTCCTCCCGCAGCGGGTGGTGGCTTAAACTGAAAGGCCCCTCCTCGATGATGTCCGGGTGGTAGATCAGTCGGGCTTCCTGATAATATACGGGCGGCAGGACATCGTGGTTACCCGGAACCAGCTCAAACCGGATGGCCGGAAACGCAGCGGTGAAATCGCAGAAAGACTGCCAAACGTGGTTGTGATCGCTGTGGAACAGGTCACCGAGGAGGAGGACGCGCTCGGGTGAGAAGGTTTCCATGAGTCCGCGGAGCCGCGCAAAATTCACGTTACTGACCAGCGGCGGCACGGCGATGCCCGCCCGGCGAAAGTGAGCTCCCTTACCGAGGTGTAAATCGGCCAGGAGCAGGATGTTGCGTACGGGCCAGAAGGCCGCCCGGTCGGGATGGAGCAACAATTTTTCACCGGCAACGAATACGGATTCCATGGATGGCGAAGGTACCCCGAGTTCGGTCAGCAAGCTTAAAATTCAAACAAAAGCTTGGGGAAGGTCGTCCACGGGCATACCTCGATCTATGGGTTTAGCAGTGAACCATCGCGGGCGGGCACACCTTCTCAAAATAATGCGAGTTTCTTTATATACCTGGCTGTTTGCCGCACTTCTTTTCACCTGCGCGCCGGCGCCCGTTAGTGGACAATTTAACTATTCGGTCCACTCTCCCGAGCTGCTCGTCGAACTTCCCGATGAGCTCGAGGAGATCAGCGGACTTACCCTCGACGGCGACGATCTGCTGGCCATCCAGGACGAAAACGGCATCATTTTCCGTGTAAGCGCGGTCGACGGGTCGATCACGGAGCGGATCTGGTTCGGCGACGATGGTGATTACGAAGGCCTGGCATTAGTGGGTGAAGAGATTTGGGTGGCCAAGAGCAATGGCCATCTCTACCGGGTCGTCTCCCCGGGTGAGTCCAATCAGCAGGTCACGCGCCACGAGACCTGGCTCGACAATAGCTACGACGTGGAAGGGCTCTTCTACGATG
>JBASAV010000523.1:0-13919 GCA_049650785.1 Lewinella sp.
GTCGAAAGGTACGCGGTCACGGATGTCTTTGGGATCGAATCCGTTGATCTTTTCGACGTCGAGCAGGGCGAAGTATTTCTCGCCTTCCTTCGGGGGTTTGACGGGACCGCGGACGGTATCGCCGGTACGGAGGCCGTAGGACTTGATCTGCTGCTGGCTGACGTACACGTCATCCGGGCTGGTCATGTAGTTGTAGTCCGGCGAACGCATAAAGCCGTACCCATCGGGCATCATTTCCAGGATACCGGTGGATTGGATAATGCCGTCGAGCTTGTATTCGGGCTGATTGCGCCGGTTGTCATTCCGGTTTCCGCGATCGTTGCTGTTACCGCGGTCATTGTTATTATTTCCGCGATCGTTGTTATTGTTGTTGCTGCCCCGATCGTTATTGCTGTTGTCGTTGCGGGAGCTGCGGCGATCGTTGTTGCGGCCGCCGCCACGGTTGTTGTTGCTGTTATCGTCGCGATCTTCCGTACGGCCTCGGTTGCTGTAGCGGTCGTTCCGCTGCTGCTCGTCGTTGTTGCTATTGTCGTCGCCACCGCGGTTACTGCGGCCCCGGCCACGACTGTTGCTGTTGTCGTCCTTACCGTTCTCGGAGGACTGATTGCTGTTCCGCTTGTTGTCGTCGCCCTTGTTGCTTTCGTCGCGCATACTGCGGCGGCTGCGGCCACGGGTACGGCCGGAATTATCCTTTCCGGACTTGTCGTCTTCGTCGTTGTCTTTCTCCTCGTTGTCCTCCTTACCGTTGTCCTTGGAGCGGCCGCGACCCCGGGCGGGGCGCTTGGTGTCCTCTCCATCGCCGGAACCCCGGCTGCTGCGACTGCTGCGGCGGCGGTTGGATTTGCTGTCGTCGGAATCGTTATTGCCGTCGTCACTACCGCGGCTGGAGCGGCGGTTGGGTACCCGGTCCGTATCGGAGGCGGTGGGGGGTTCACTCGCGTCGCCGGTACCTTTAACGGCCTGCTGTTCGAGGAGGGAGAGAATGAGGTCTTGCTTGTTGAGCCTTTTGTAAGACTTGAGGCCGAGTTTTTCAGCGTAATCCCGAAGTTCGGGGACCAGCATCGCCTGTAATTGCGCTATGCTAAACATCTATTGGTATGGTACGTAAAGGGGAAATGGGTAGAAAACCGATTATTGCGGGACGGCTTCCCGAGCGGAAGCAGAAAAAGGTGACCCGAGATGCGGAATGATGGAAGAATGACCGAGGGGAGAGACAGAAATGCCGGCTCCGGTGTCTGCACGCGGAATCGCTTGCCGCGCAAACCTACGACCAAATTTCGAATATTAGACGAAAGATGAACGTAGAGTTGTAATTGAATACAAAGCTACGACGATAAAGGTTTATAAACAACTTATTTCTGTGGTCTACCGCAAGTTACCGAATGACCTACCTTTGCTGCTCCAAAATTTAGAAGATGTTACTTGTAAATACGCTGCGTGACGAGCGGGACCGCGTACTCGCCGGATTGAAGAAACGCAACCTGGACGCCGGACCGGAAGTAGACCGGATCGTGGGCCTCGATGACCGGCGCAAAGACCTGCAATCCCGCAACGACGATCTACTCGCCGAGCGCAATCAGTTATCCAAAGAAATTGGTGACCTCTTCAAAAGCGGCAAGAAGGACGAAGCCACCGCCAAGCGGGAGCGGGTCAATACCATCAAGCAGGCCGTAGGGGCCCTGGAGGAGCAAATGGCTACGGTCGTCACGGAACTGGAAGAAGCCCTATTGCAGCTTCCCAACGTCCCCCACCATCAGGTGCCGGCGGGCAGCACGGCCGAGGATAACGAAGTCTACCGCCCCTACGCCGGGGACCTACCGAAGTTAGGCGGTGATGCCAGGCCCCACTGGGAACTCGCCGACACCTACGGCATCTTCGACTTGGAGCTTGGGGTGCGGACCACCGGTAGTGGCTTTCCCGTATTCACCGGTCAGGGAGCCCGGCTGCAACGGGCCCTGGTAAATATGTTCCTCGACCGCAATACCGCCGCCGGTTACACCGAGTACGCGCCCCCCCTGTTGGTCAACGAAGACACGGCCCGGGCAACCGGCCAGTTGCCCGATAAGGAAGGCCAGATGTACCACGTGCAAACGGATGACCTTTACTTGATCCCGACCGCGGAGGTTCCTCTGACCAACCTATACCGCGGAGAACTGCTGGAAGCGGACAGCCTGCCCATCCGGCTCACCGGCTATACCCCCTGCTTCCGGCGCGAAGCGGGCAGCTACGGGGCGCACGTGCGGGGGCTGAACCGGGTGCATCAGTTCGACAAAGTCGAGATCGTGCAGCTGGCCAAACCGGACACTAGCTATGCCAAGCTGGAAGAAATGGTCGACCACGTCGCGGGCCTGCTTGATGAGTTGAGCCTGCCCTACCGCATACTCCGACTTTGCGGTGGCGATATGGGCTTCACCGCGGCCATGACGTACGATTTTGAAGTCTGGAGTGCGGCCCAGGAACGGTGGCTGGAGGTCAGTTCCGTATCCAACTTCGAAACCTATCAGAGCAACCGACTCAAGCTTCGCTACCGAACGGAGAAGGGGACGGAACTGGTGCATACCCTGAATGGTAGTGCGCTGGCGTTGCCCCGTATTATCGCCGCCCTGCTGGAGAACAACCAGACCCCGGACGGGATTCTATTGCCGGAAGTACTACACGGTTACGTGGGCATGGATCGCCTGCAGCCGGTGGTGACTTAAATCGCAACGCACATGTTTACCGGCGGATACGGTATATACATCATTATTACCCTGGTTTTTGCCGGTATCGGCGCCCTGGTGAGTAGCCGTTTGAAGAGCAAGTTCAAGCACTACAGTAAGGTGCCCATGACCAACGGGCTGAGTGGTAAGGAGGTAGCCGAGCGCATGCTGGCCCATTACGGCATCCGTGATGTACGGATCGTACCCGGAGAAGGTATGCTTACCGATCACTACAACCCGAGCAACAAGACCGTCAGCCTCAGTCCGGATGTCTTCCAGGGCCGGAGTGTAGCGGCCGCCGCGGTAGCCAGCCACGAGTGCGGTCATGCCGTGCAGCACGCCAAGGGGTACGCCTGGTTGCAGTTTCGGAGCAAGATGGTCCCCGTGGTGCAGGTAGCATCCCGCTTCCAAAGTATCCTGCTGATGCTGGCCGTAGCCGGTATTGCGGGCGGATTCGGTGACACGCTGTTGCTGATTACCATAGGCGTCTTCGGGGTGACCACCCTGTTTAGTCTGGCAACCCTGCCGGTCGAATTCGACGCCAGCCGACGGGCCCTGAATTGGTTAGAGGAGAGCGGCACGGCTACCGGCCAGCTGCACGATGGCGCCAAGGATGCTCTATGGTGGGCCGCTATGACTTACGTTGTGGCCGCTTTGTCGGCGCTTGCCATACTTTTCTGGCTGATCCTTCGATATATGGGCCGACGGGATTAACCTTCGTGGTCATTACATTTGCAAAAAACTGATACCCTCATGGACGACTTACTAAGCGACCAGCTCGAAGAATCCAAAATGCTCATGGAAGAAGCCATCGAGCACCTGGAGCGCGAACTTGTCAAAGTACGTACCGGCAAGGCCAGCCCGGCCATGCTTCACGGAATCATGGTTTCTTACTATGGCGTCCCCACGCCCATCAACCAGACGGCGAACGTCAGCACCGCCGATAGTCGGACAATTACCGTTCAGCCATTTGATAAGTCGAATCTGCCGGTGATCGAGAAGGCCATCTTCGAAGCTAACCTGGGCATCACGCCCCAGAACGACGGGGACCTCATCCGCCTCAACATCCCCCCCCTCACCGAGGAACGCCGCCGCCAACTCGCCAAGATGGTGAAGTCGGAGGGCGAAGAAGCGAAGATATCCATCCGCAACGCCCGCCGCGACGCGATGGAGCACATCAAGAAGGAAGTCAAGAACGGCTACCCGGAAGATGCGGGTAAGCGCAAGGAAGAGCAGGTCCAGGGATGGACGGACACTTTCTCCAAGCAGGTCGAGCAGATCATCGAGAATAAGGAACGGGAGGTGATGACCATTTAATCGTGGTCTGCCGAACGCAGCGTAGCGGAGTTCGTCCGCCCACGGGTCGATTTGGAATTACAAGCATACCCCTGGGCAGACGAGCTAACGCTCGGCGGACCAGCGGCCTCACCACGGGCAGCTACGATCGACTGCCAAGGCGCAACCTACTCCGCCACATACCGGTAAGCCCCGTCCACCGCCGTGATGTGCGCCTGCGGGAAGGCCGCCCGCCAGTCGTCGGAGAGGTAGGGTGGGTTACTACCGTCCACCACGATCGGTTGATCAGCCAGGGCGGCCGGAACGGCATCGGGGCGAAAGCCTTTCCGGACCAGTACCAGATCGGAAGCAGGCCACCGCTCCACGTTCTCGGGATAGCGAAGGTCACCATCCAGTACCAGCACCCGTCGGTCCAGCAGGCGCAGTAGGGGGTAAGCCACGGCCGCACTCGCCATCGAGGTATCCTGTTCAAAAGCAAGAGGCACGCCAAATTCGACATCCAGGGACCGGCGCGCGGGCTCGACTTGGTAGTTCAGTACCCGGGCCGGTACCGTGTCGCCCACCGCCGCGCCGGACGCGCCGTCGTAAACGTCGATCAGCGACCGGCGGGGAAGATGGTACACGGTGAACTGGCTCGGTGTGGGCCGTACGGCGGGAGACAATATCCAGTAGGCCGATAGGATAGCTACCATTCCCATGGCAACCCATCTGCCCCGGTGACTCGGTCGGTAGGCCAGATAGGCCAACACCGCGATCAAGGCTAGCAAGCCCGCGGCGGAAAGGAGGCCGAAAGAAGTGAGTTCGAGCGTTGCCCCCGGTAACTGGCGACAGGAATAGATGAAAGTATTTTGTACGCCTACTATCCAGTTCAGTAGTGTACCCGTGGGGGTTAGCCAGGTGGCCGGCAGACCTAAGAGAACCAGAAAACCGTGGGCCAGGCCGAGACCCAGCACGAGGTAGGCGAATACGATGACTAAAGTCCCGCTAAGCATAAAGTATACGGGAAACTGTCCGAAATAATAGAGGGAAAAGGGCAGCGTACCCAGCTGGGCTGCGGTGGACACGCTAATGGCATCCCAGATATAATGCATCTTTCCGGGCAGCTGAACCATGCGCTGGATCCGACGGGCAAAAAGAGCGATCCCCGCAACGGCGGCAAAGGAAAGCTGGAATCCGACCTGGAAGAGTTGCTTCGGCTCGATGACCAGCATGAGGAGAGCGGAGATGGCCAACAGGTTGAATATGCTGTTCCGGCGGTTGAGCGATTTCCCCAGCAGCACGACGGATACCATCAGCGCCGCCCGTTGAACCGATGCGCTCAGGCCGGTGATGAGGGCGAAGTACCAGACCACTCCGATCGTGACCGCGCTGCGCACCAGGAACCACCGGGGCCGGGCGGGGAGGAATACTCCCATTATTTGCATGACCAGTAGCGCAAGTATGCCGACGTGCAGACCCGAAACGGCTAATACGTGAATCGCGCCGGTATCGGCGTAAGCGGATCTCACCTCCGGATCGAGCAGATCGCGCTTGCCCATGATCAGGGCGGCGGCTACGGCCAGGTTATCCTCCCGCAGGAAGGGCGTCAGGCTGGCGAACCAGGCTTCGCGGGACCGTTCGCCGATCATCCGCAGCGACCAGCCGGGAAGCGAAGCAACGGGCTCCCACGCATCGGCATCCACGTAGGTCTGATGGTAGATATGCTGCCCCGCCAAATAAGCCGCGTAGTCAAAGACGCCCGGGTTGAGGGGGGGTGGTACGGGCGTGATCCGCGATCCGATGACGGTCCGGTCACCCACCCGCAGATCTTCGCCATCCGTCAGGTAAGCCAGTAACTGGCCGGAAGCGGCATGAAGCAGACTATCGCTTATCACCCCATCCACCGCCAGGGTAGCGGCGGTCCGCGAACCGCTCTGCCGGAGGGAAACCACTTTACCGGTAACCATCGCTCCTTCCGCAACCAGATGGCTGAAGTGGCGGTTGTCCCGCAGTGGATGCCGTTCGGAAGCGTACCAGGCGCCGAAAAAGCCGAGAGCGATCACTAAAGCAACGGACGCGAGACGCGGCAGGGTAGTGGAGGGCGTCGGGCGCAGGTGGAGAGCCAAGGCCGGAAGGCAACCGATTACGGCAACGACTGCCATGACGAACCCGTAGTCGTAATCCAGGAACGCAGCCAGCACGATACCCGCGGAAAAGGCCGCCACGGGAAGAAGTAGCGGGGCGGCAGACCAGGGTATAGTCTTACGTATTACGTGGGGTCGAAGGCTCACCGAAGGAAAGATAGTTATTTTGCGGACCAATAACCAGCCCGGCATGTATCAGAACCTATTGCTCATCGGGATTTTGTGGACTTCCTGCGCTGCGGCGCAAACCACACTAACCCTCAGCGAGGCCATTCAGATGGGCCTGGAGAACAACTACCAGATCCGCATTGCCGCCAATGAGCTCGAGGTAGCGCAGAACAACGACGACTACGCGTTGACCCAGAAGTACCCAACCGTCACCATCGGCCTTAGCCCGGGCGTCAACTTCCGCGATCAGAGTAACCCGGCCAGCGTGGTGGTGCAGAGTCGGACCACGGGATACAACGTCGCGCCGGTGGTTAGACTCGACTGGTTACTCTTCAATGGGGGCCAGGTGGAGATCAATAAACAACGACTGGAGACGCTAGCCGACCTGAGCGCCGGTCAACTACAGCTGCAGGTGGAAAACACCGTCCAGGATATTATTAATGCCTACTACAACGCGGTCGTACAACGCGAACAGATCGAGGTACGGCAACGCGTGCTCAGCCTGAGCCGCGATCAGATCGAGTACCAGGAAGTACGGCGGGAGTTCGGGCAGGGTGGAACCTTCGATCAATTGCAGGCCCGCGATGCTTTCCTCACGGATAGCAGTGCGCTGGTGGTGCAGCGCGTCAATTACCGCAACGCCATTCGGACACTCCTGCAGATCATGGGGAGCGATAACCTCAATCAGGAGATCGAACTCGTGGATGACCTGGAATACGATCCCACCAACTACGACGCCGTTCAACTGGAAAATCAGCTCTTAACGGCCAACCGCAACCTGCAAAATCTGCTCGTCAACCGGGACCTGGCCGCCCTCCAGACTCGCCTAATCGAAACGGAACTGCGACCGCAAGTCGGGATCACCGCCTCCACCAGCTACGATATTGGGGTATCCGTAGGGACGCAGACCTTTGAATTTGGCGGCGACCAGCCCGGCCGCGAACAGGAATTACCCGGTATTGCCAACCGGGCGTTGGTAGGCAACGTAGGCGTAACCGCCAGCTACCTGCTATTTGACGGAAGAAACCGGCGGGTTCGCGCCCAGTCCAGCCAGCTACAGGAGATCACGGCTCAGCTAGACTACCAGGCCGCCCGCCAGGAATTGCGCGCCGCGCTGCTGAATACCCTGACCCTCTACGAGAGCCAGGCCCAGATAATCGACATAACCGAAGACCTCATCGCGAATGCCGAGCAAAACCTCGAAATCGCCGAGGAACGCTTCCGCGGAGGCACCATCAACAGCTTTGATTACCGCCTGGTACAGGTCGCCTACATCAACGCCGAGAATCAGCTGCTCAATGCCCTGCTGGACCTGAAGAATACGGAGACGGAATTGCTGCGGGTTACGGGGCAAATAGTACGGTAGTCGTCGGCTTCGCCGACTGTGTAGTCGGTAGTACGGTAGTGGCCCGCTTTTTCTATCGTTGGAGACTTTGTCAGCTACATAGTACGCTAGTCGCCGGTGATTTACGACCTTTGCGGCCCCAACTACCGTACTACCAACGACCGCAGGGAGCGACTACCGTACTAAACAGCAAGCGAAGCTTGCGACTACCAACTACCGTACTAAACATGATCGCATACGTAAAGGGTAAACTAGCCCATAAGAACCCATCCTTCGTAGTGGTAGAAGCCGGGGGGATAGGCTATCACATCAACGTGAGCCTGTATACGTATACCAAAATCGAGGGGGCGGAACAGGTGACGCTACTGACGCACTTTCACGTGAAGGAGGACCAGCAGACCCTTTTTGGCTTCTACGAGGAGCAGGAACGCAACCTCTTTCGACTACTGGTTTCGGTTAATGGCGTCGGCCCGGCGACCGCATTGGTGGTGCTGTCGAGCATGAACCCGGAAGAGCTGCGGGCGGCGGTAATCGGCGAAGACGTGGGGACAATCCGCCGGGTAAAGGGGATCGGACCCAAGACGGCGCAGCGTATCATTCTGGATCTGAAGGACAAAATGGTGAAGGAAAGTGGCGAATCCCCGACAATGCTTTCGACCCAAAGCAATACGCTTCGGAGTGAGGCGTTATCAGCCCTGGTTAACCTGGGCTTCGCCCGGCCATCGGTACAGCGGGCGCTGAACCGGGTGCTGGCGGCCCACCCCGAGACGACCACGCCGGAAGACCTTATCAAGCGCGCACTTCGCGAACTGTCTTCCTGACCACGGTCGATTATTTATGACGTCCCGTTCTCCGGACCGGGATAAAGCTCTAGCTCGCCAGCCCTGACTAGTATAGGGGTATAGGAAGGATTAGTATCGTATGAACAAGACATTACTTTCACTCTGTGTTGCCTTGGTTTCGCTGAGCTTTACCTATGTCCCGTTTAAAACGCCGGCAGATGCCCTCCTAAGCGGGGCTTACCCAAACTTTAACATTTCACCAGCTACCGATACCCTGCCCCCCATCCGGGACCGGCAACGCGACTTCATTACCGATCCCAATCCGAACATCATTGATTTGCAGGATCCTGCGGCGGTGGAGAAGACCGTAGAGTACGATCCCGCTACCGGTCAGTACATCGTCCGGGAACGCATCGGGGAGATCAACTTCCGCCCGCCCACCTACCTGACCTTCGACGAATACCTGGAATATCGCCAACGCGAGGATCAGCGGCGCTACTTCAACAATCTGGCGGGAGTGGGTAACCCGGACGAGTCCGTCAGCATCGGTGATCCGCTGGCCGACATCGAGATCGATCCGGACCTGATCAATAATCTATTCGGGGGCATGGAGATCAGCATCCAGCCACAGGGTAGCGTGGACCTCAGCTTCGGCCTGAACTACCAGTACCAGGAGAACCCCTTTATTGTCGAGCGTTTCCGCCGGAATACCATCTTCGACTTCGACATGGACATCCAGATGAACGTGACGGGGCAGATCGGCGATAAGCTCAAGCTCAACACCAACTACAACACCGGCGCCAACTTCAATTTCGACAACCAGATAAAACTGGACTACAACAGCGAAGCCTTCGGTGAGGACGACATCATCCGCAACATCGAGGCCGGCGACGTCAGCCTGCCGCTACGGGGAACACTGATCGAAGGTGCCCAGTCGCTCTTCGGTCTGAAAACGGAACTGAAGTTCGGCCACCTGCGCCTGACCGCCATCGCCAGTCAGCAACGGTCGCAGCGCGAGAATCTCACCATCGAGGGGGGAAGCCAACTGTCTACCTTCGAGGTGTACGCCGATCAGTACGACGAGAACCGGCACTTTTTCCTGAGCCACTACAACCGGGAGGTTTACGAGCGGGCACTGGAGAACCTGCCCCAGATCAACACGCTATTTCACCTGGAGAACATTGAAGTCTGGATAACCAACGACCGTAACGAAGTACTGGACGTCCGCGACATCGTAGCCTTCGCCGACCTGGCCGAGCCTACCCGTCTGACCAATCCCGACGCGGTAGAAACCTACACCCCGCCCCGCTACCAGGAGATCAATGGCGGCCTGCCCCTACCCGAGAACGGAGCCAACGATCTCTACGAGCGGCTGATCGCCCAGGAGGAGAACCTGCGCGACATCGACCGGACGGTTTCCGTCCTGCAGTCGGCGCAGTTCGGTCTGGAACAGATCCGCGATTTTGAAAAGGTGTCGGCCCGCAAGCTTAGTCCCCGGGAATACACGATACACCCCGAGCTGGGCTTTATCTCCCTCAACATCAATGTTCAGCCCGATCAGGTTGTCGCCATTTCCTACCGCTACAAGTACAACGGTAGCATCTATAAGGTCGGTGAATTATCCGTTAACACCGATAATACCAGCTCGGACACCAGCAACTACTCCAACCAGGTACTGATCACCAAAATGCTCAAGTCTTCGACCCAGCGGGTAAGCGAGCCGGCCTGGGACCTGATGATGAAGAACGTCTATTCCCTCGGTGCCTACCAGGTGAACCAGGAGGATTTTCAGCTCGACGTACAGTACGAGAACCCCGGCCAGGGTTTCCAGCGCTTCCTTCCGGTGGACGTCGACCTGCCCGGCGGCACCTTCAATCCGATTCCCGGCGTACCCCTCATCCGAGCCTTCAACCTGGACCGGTTGAATACGCAGGGCGATCCCCAGCCCGACGGAATTTTCGACTTCGTGCCCGGCATTACCATCAACCCGGCGACGGGCAGGGTGTACTTCCCGGTCCTGGAACCCTTCGGTAGCGGTCTGGCCGACCGGCTACCCGATGACGTGGAAGGCCGCTTTACCTACCAGGAGCTCTACGATTCGACGCTTTTTCAGGCGCGGGAGTTTCCGGAAAAGAACCGCTTTGCGATCCGCGGATCCTATAAGTCCAGCGTAGAAAGCGAGATCAGCCTCGGCGCCTTCAATATCCCTCAGGGTTCCGTGCGGGTCACGGCGGGCGGCGCGCTCCTCGTGGAGGGACGCGACTACACCGTTGACTACAGCACCGGACGGGTAAGAATTCTGAATGATGCCATCCTAAGTTCCGGGGTGCCCATCAACGTGAACTTTGAGGATAACACCATCTTCAGCCTGCAAACGAAGACCATGCTGGGCCTGCGGGCGGATTACGAGGTCAACGATAACCTCGCCGTAGGCGCCACCTTCCTCCAGTTATTCGAGCGGCCGTTCACGCAGAAGGTAAACATCGGGGAGGACCCCATCAACAACCGCATCTTCGGATTCGACGCCACCTTCAACCGGCCTTCCGGCTGGCTGACCCGTACGCTGGACAAGCTCCCCTTCTTCAGCACCAAGGCCCCCTCCAACATCAGCCTGACGGCGGAGACGGCCATTCTGGATCCCGGCCACAGTAAAGCCATCAACCAAAGTCGGCAGGACAAGGGGGGAATCGTCTACCTGGACGACTTCGAAGGAACCGCCTCGCCCATCGATCTGATGACCCCCGTTCAGCGGTGGTACCTGGCCTCTACGCCGCAGAACGATGCCCAGAACAACAACCCACTCTTTCCGGAAGCCGGGCAGACGGGCATAGTGACGGGTGCCAACCGGGCCAAATTAAACTGGTACCGTATCGATCAGAGTGCCCGCGGTGGTTCCGAGGCGGGGAATGTGTACACCAGCATCGTCCCCCAGCAGGAAGTCTTCCCGTTCTTCGATGCGGGTGCCGGACGGCGCAATATCTACCAGTTCTATACTTTCGACCTCGCTTACGACCCCATTGCCCGGGGGCCCTACAACTTCGATACCCCCGCCGGCTACCCCGGCCTCACCGCTGGTGCTTACGGTGATGCCAGTGATCCCTACGAGCCGGTAAAGCTATTGGATCCCGAATCTCGCTGGGGAGGCATCATGCGGGCCATGACCACCACCGACTTCCAGTCTTCTAACATCGAATTCGTGGAATTCTGGATGCTGTCGCCCTTCCTGGACCCGCAAAACGCCCAGCAGGCCGCACCGGACGCTGACCGTAAAGCCGGTACCCTCTACCTCAACCTCGGTAACGTCAGTGAAGACGTCCTCAAGGACAGTCGTAAATTCTTTGAGAACGGGCTGCCTACGCAGCTCAACCCCCAGCGTCCGGTCGACGAAACCGTGTGGGGGCGCGTGCCGGTCGCGCAGCAGATCACCCAGGGTTTCGATAATGACCCCGCCAGCCGTGCCGCGCAGGATGTTGGTCTGGATGGCCTGACTGACGAGGGCGAACTGGAGCAGTTCACCGATTACTTTGCCGCCTTCCAGGGGTCTCCCAGCGCCGTGCGGGAACGGCTTGCCGAGGACGTCAGTAATGACAACTTTTACTACTTCAACGACCAGGAACGTTACGGGGAAGACGCGGACCTGCTGACCCGCTATAAGGGCTGGAACAACACCCAGGGTAACTCCGCGGCCAACGATAATACCAGCAACGACCTCCGCCAATCGGCTACCAACCTGCCCGATAACGAGGACCTTAACCAGGACAATACCCTTAACGAATCGGAAAGCTACTTCCAGTACGAAATCCCCTTCGTGCAGTCCCGCACCAATCCCCGGGAGCTTGACGTCGAGGCTACCCCCTTCGTTACCGACCGCATCGAGGCCACCAACGGGCGGATCTGGTACCGCTTCCGGGTCCCCCTCAATACCGACCAAAAGGTGGCAGTGGGCGGTATTCAGGACTTTCGATCGATCCGCTTCATGCGCATGTTCATGCACGGATTTGAGGCGAAAACGGTCCTTCGTTTCGCGGAATTCGAATTGATCCGTAACAGCTGGCGACGGTACAACCGGCCCTTCGAGACCGGCCCCATCATCGGTGGAGAAGACAATACCGAATTCTTCATCGACGCCGTCAACATCGAAGAGAACAGCCGCCGCCTTCCCTTCAACTACGTGCTGCCGAATGGTATCCGCCGGGAACAGAGCCTGGGGCTGGTCACCACGCTGCAGAACGAGCAGTCGCTTGCCCTGAAGGTGGAAAATCTCCAGCCAAGCGATAGCCGGGCGGTCTTTAAGTACACCGAGACGGACCTGCGTCTGTACGATGAGTTGAAGATGTTTGTCCACGCGGAGGCCACGGGCCCGAGCCGGCAGGATCCGCCCCGCGACGGGCAGCTTAAGCTGTTCCTGCGGATGGGCTCGGACTTCGAGCAAAACTATTACGAGTACGAGGTGCCGCTGGCGCTATCCGATACGGTGGGGCTGCCCAACGTGAATACGAACCGGACGGCCTACGCCGATTCGGTCTGGCTGGCGCAGAACGACGTCAATCTACCCCTCGAGTTACTGACCCAGCTCAAGCTCGACCGGAACAATAGCTCGGTACCCATCGATGCCAGCTACGAACAGTCTTTCTCACCGGCGGAAGGTATCAATCATACCATCCGCATCCGGGGTAACCCTAACCTGGGCTTCGTAAAGGTCTTCATGATCGGCGTCCGCAACGAGGAGGATCTGGACAACGACGGCGTGAACGCGGAGATATGGGTCAACGAACTACGCCTCGAAGGCCTCGACGAGGGGGGTGGGGTAGCCGCCATTGCCCGGGCCGACGTCCAGCTGGCCGACCTGGGTAGCTTCACCGCTGCCGCTAACTACAGCAGTGTGGGCTTCGGCGCCCTCGACAACAGCGTCGTAGAGCGGAACCGCTTCAGCACCGCCGGCTTCGACCTGGCCACTACGCTTAGCATGGACCGCTTCCTCCCCACGCAGTGGGGCGTTCGTCTGCCGGTGTACCTGCAGCATAGCCGGCAGTTTAGTACGCCGGAGTACGATCCTTACGATTACGATATTAAGCTCGCCGACAAGATCGATGCGGCCGAGTCCGGCGAGGTCCGCGACAGTATTCGCGAACAGGCCCAGGAGATCGACAAGATCACGGCGGTAAACCTGAATAATATTGGTATTGCTCCGGTCTTCCGCGGGGAAACCCCGAATCCGCTCGATCCGGCCAATATTTCGGTCAGCTACGGCTACACCAAAAACGAGCACAGCGACCCCTACATCCTTAACGAAACCACCAAGGACCATACCGCGGCGATCGACTATACCTACAGTCGCGGGCAGGGCGGGATTTTGGAGCCCTTTACGGGAATACAGAGTAAGTATTTGAGGCTGCTCAGCGAGTTCAACCTCAACCCGCTACCGAACTCCATCAGCATCACCAACGTGCTGAATCGCCGCTTTTCCACCACCAGCTACCGCTTCGCCGGCGTGGAGGAGGAGTTC
>JBASAV010000524.1:0-2629 GCA_049650785.1 Lewinella sp.
GGATGCAATAGACAACTTACTGGACTTGATCCGGGAGATCGACGACCCGAAATTGCGGGGTGTCTTTCACTGTTTCACCGGAGACGAGAAACAGGCTCGCCGAGCGATCGATTTAGGCTTCTATTTGGGTATAGGAGGGGTAGCAACCTTCAAGAATGGGGGACTGGAGGGGGTTATCCGCAATACACCCCGCAATCGGTTCCTCTTAGAGACGGACGCACCGTATCTTGCTCCCACGCCATACCGGGGTAAACGTAACGAAAGTTCATATTTACCCGAAATAGCGAAAAAAATAGCCGACCTTTGGGAAGTATCGGTGAAGGAGGTGGCGGATATCACGACCCGTAATGCCCGCCAACTATTTGACCTAGACCGTTTTGCGGGAAAACAGTTAAGTTGACCAAATGATAAAGACGCTCAGATAGGGCGGCTTATTTTACGGGATGCCGATAAAAATTTTGTTTTGTTGATCGTTTTTACAATTTTTGCGTCTACGCTTGGCATCGTCATATAGACTTTTGACATGCGGGTTTCTCAACGGAGCGACCTGAAGCGGACAGCTAAAAACGGGATGCTAGGAGATAGAAAGGTTGATCTTAGCTTGTTGACCGGACTTAACGAAAGTTACCCGATCAGATCTTTTAGCTCACCCTCGACACCGACTGTCGAAGGGTGGTGTCACACTAGAATTACGTCGGTAAAGCGGGGGCGTCGGAATTTGAAATCCGATAAGAAAATAACGGTACGCGGCAAGAAAACGCTAAGTACTTGATAATTCACCGCCCGTTTTTACCTTACGGTCGCTCATCAACGGATGGCGATCAGCATTGAAATACTTTAGGAGAAGTGCTCGAGTGGTTGAAGAGGTACGCCTGGAACTCCGAGGAGGAACGACGATGAGCCGCAGGCTAACGCGTTGATACGGTAACCCCCTCACACTGCACGCCTTCTTATCGGTCGCTCATCAACGGATGGCGATTAACATTGAAATACTTTAGGAGAAGTGCTCGAGTGGTTGAAGAGGTACGCCTGGAAAGCGTATATACGGTTACCCGTATCGAGGGTTCGAATCCCTTCTTCTCCGCAGCACCCCGCACCGGTTCGGTGCGGTGTCTTCAGCTTATCATCACGCAAACTTTTCGTTAAACCATAACTACGGCTATGCGACATTTATTTAAAACACTGGCGGTTCTTTCGCTGGTAGCCTTTTCTGCCGCTGATCTGGCAGCCCAGGAATCCGAAGGATTCCAGGTCCTGAAAAAGCAGTTCATCGACGGTGACTGGCGCTTCATGGCGATCGTACTGATCTGCCTCATTCTCGGCCTTGCTTTCTGCATCGAGCGGATTATCACGCTAAACCTCGCTTCTACCAACACGGATAAACTGCTTTCCCGCATTGGCGAGCGACTCGAAGCCGGCGATGTGGAAGGAGCTAAGGAAGTCGCTAAGTCCACCCCTGGCCCCACCGCTAGCGTTCTCTACGAAGGACTGCGTCACAGTGCGGAAGGTCCCGATGCCGTAGAGAAGGCTATCGTTAGCTACGGATCCGTCCAGATGGGCCTTCTGGAGCGCGGCCTCGTATGGATTTCGCTCTTCATCGCCATCGCGCCCATGCTTGGATTTATGGGAACGGTAATTGGTATGATTCAGGCCTTTAACCGGATTGAAACGGTAGGTGACCTTAGCCCGGCGGTTGTTGCTGGTGGTATTAAGGTAGCCCTGTTGACCACGGTATTCGGACTGGTGGTTGCTATTATCCTGCAGATCCTATACAACTACATCGTCAACAAGATCGACGGTATCGTAAACCGGATGGAAGATGCTTCTATCGCGCTGGTTGACATCATGGCTACGAACAACACGTTCACGACTACGACTCGTCCCCGCGTATAATCTGCCACTCGCAAAATCCAATCAAACATGTATTCATTTTTGAACAAATACGGCCAAGCCCTGGCCTTCGGGATTGGAGTGCTGATTACGATTGTCTTCCGTGCTTCGATCTTTTCCGCTGACGACACTACCCGAGAATTGCTCTTGGCGAACGATAAATCACCGGAAGCGTACGAAACCAGTATCTTCGATTTCGGAATCTATATTTCCGTTGTCCTTACCGCACTGGCTTTCATCGTTGCCGTAATTTTTGGAGTCGTCCAAATGGCCAGCAATCCGAAGGGATCGCTCAAAGGGATCGCCGGACTGGTAGGTCTGCTTGCCATCCTGTTTATCTCTTACAGTATGGCTAGTGGCGAGGCAAGTGACCCCGAGATCGTCAACGCGATTGAGAAGTTTGAAACCTCTCAGGAGGCAACGATTACTCCTGGTAACCTCAAATTCATCAGCGGATCGATCGTCACTGCGGTGATCATGATCGGCCTGGCTATCCTGACGCTTATCGTGTTCGGTATCCGCGGCCTGTTTAAGTAACCCTCTACAAACACTACGACTATGGCAAAGACCAAAACGAGAGACCGGATGAATAACGAGATCAATGCAGGCTCGATGGCGGATATCGCCTTCCTGCTGCTGATCTTCTTTCTCGTGACTACAGAGATCGTTGAGGATCGGGGCATCCTGGTTCGTCTCCCAATCTGGAGTGAAGAGGAACCTGAAACGCTCACCCTGAATC
>JBASAV010000525.1:0-4452 GCA_049650785.1 Lewinella sp.
TCTCCGGGGTGCGTTCCGAGATGGACATGAGCAGGACGTTCATCACGCCCACTCCCCCGACGACCACCGCTATTCCGATCAGGAAGCTCATCACTAGCCGGAAGATGGTAAAGCCCAATTCTAATTGTTTCACCAGGTCCAGGTTTGCCCTGGCCTGCACGGGTTCCTCCATTTCCGGGAAGCGGGCGGCAAACCACGCGGCGATGGAGTCGCGCCCCGGCGTTACGTCTTCTACCTTGGCAAAGTTTATCATCGCTATCCGCGGCGTTACCGGCGCTTCCGGAAGGCTTTCCAGAACCCCTAAGGGCAGGATAGATTCCATCACCGGTTCGATTCCCTCCGTAGGAAAGATGCCTACTACCTCTACCTCGCCTCCAAACAGTTGCAGGTGTTTTCCCAGCGCCTGGGGGAGCGAGTCCGCCGGCCCAATAATTCGTCGGGCGAGGTTTTCGTTGATCACCATCGCCAGGATGGTACCGGACTCGTCCTCCCGCCGGAGGTCACGGCCGTAAGACAGCGTCGGTACCTCCTCGGTAAAGGGCAGGCTGGCGGCCGTATAACGCATGGCGAGTTCCCTGGCTGAGTCCGGATGTTTGATGAGGGCTGACCCGCCAGTAACCAACTGCCCGTCGCTGGGGTAGGGTAGGGTAGCTAGTACGCTATCCAGCATTCCGCGACCTAGGGTGATCGGGTGCTCCACCGGCATGCGGATACCGTCCACTTCCCGGCTCGTGCTGGCCTGAACCACCACCGTTTCCATGCTAGAGTTCTTGGCTATACCGTCGCGGGCCGTTTGTTCCAGCCCGTCGATGATGGCCAACATGGCCACCAGGGCGGCTACGCCGATGATGATGCCCAGCACGGAGAGCAGGGTCTGGAAAAAGTTGTTGCGTAAATTCTGGAAAGCTTCGGCAAAGGCCGTACGTATGGCAGTGAGCATAGGAGGTAGATGAGGGCCCATAGATAATCGGGCGCCGGCGCGCAGGAAAATAATTTCGACAAACTGTGCGGCCGGATCGGCGGGCAGGTAGCCAAACTCCCCCCGCCGCTCGGGTGTATAACCACTATGGCAAAGTATAGTATTGACCTGCAAGCAGGAAAAGTTAAGGAAGACGACGTCGTTGCGACCCGTGGACAGACCATTGTGGGTATAGATTTAGGGACCACCAATAGCCTGGTGGCCCACGTGAAGGATGGGCGCGCCGTCGCGGTGGCCGGTGCGGATGGTAAAAGCGTACTCGTGCCCAGTATCGTCCACTTTCAACCCGACGGAACTACGCTCGTTGGCGAAGACGCCCGGGATCAACTGCTCGCTGCCCCGGAAAGGACCATCTACAGCGTCAAGCGTTTGCTCGGAAAATCGTACCGGGATCTGGCCGCGGTTAAGGACCGCTTCGGCTACCGGATCATCGACGAAGATGAAGATCGCCTCGTCAAGGTAGCCGTGAAGGGTGCCGACGGCAATGATCGGTACTACAGCCCCATCGAGCTCTCGGCTCAGATACTGAAGTCGCTCAAGACCCGTATCGAATCAGAACTAGGAACCGAAGTCAGCCGCGCGGTCATTACCGTTCCCGCCTACTTCAATGACGCTCAGCGCCAGGCTACCCGCGACGCCGGCAAACTCGCCGGACTCGATGTCCTGCGCATCGTCAATGAACCTACCGCCAGTAGCCTGGCCTACGGGATCGGCCTGACGGATGAGGATGAGGGACGCACCATCGCCGTTTACGATCTAGGCGGCGGAACGTTTGACGTCTCCATTCTGCGTATTGAGCAGGGTATTTTCGAAGTGCTCTCCACCAACGGCGACACCTTCCTCGGCGGCGACGATTTCGACCAGGCGATCGTTGATTTCTGGCAGCAGAAGTATGGCCTCGACATACAATCCAGCGCTCATCGCGGGGAGGTCAGACTGGTTGCGGAACAAGCCAAGCGCGCGCTCAGTCGGGACGACGAGTACACGGCCGAGTACCGGGGGCAGCAACTCAAACTGACGCGCACTGAGGTGGAGGAGCAGTGGGCTCCACTGGTCGAGAAAACCCTCCGTTCCTGCGCACTGGCCCTGAAGGATGCCAACTTGGAAAAAGACGCGATCGATCACGTCATAATGGTCGGCGGAAGCACGCGCATCCCCCTGGTGCGCCGGCAGGTCGGGGAATTCTTTGGCCGCAAGGTCAACGATAGCCTGGACCCCGACCAGGTGGTGGCACTGGGCGCGGCTATTCAGGCCGACGTGCTCGCAGGTAACCAGAAAGACGTATTGCTACTGGACATCACTCCTCTGAGCCTCGGCATCGAAACCGTAGGCGGGCTGATGGACCCCATTATTCCCCGCAACTCGAAGGTGCCCACTAAAGTGGGCCGCAAATACACGACAAGCGTAGATGGTCAGGTTAAGCTGAAGGTCGCCGTATATCAGGGGGAGCGCGACATGGTAGCGGACAACCGTAAGCTAGGCGAATTCATCCTGGAGAATATTCCCCCCATGCCGGCGGGAATCCCGCAGATCGAAATCCACTTCTACCTCGATGCTGACGGTATTCTGCGGGTCAAAGCCACCGAGCACCGCAGTGGAACCGAGCAGAGCGTGACGATTAAGTCGCAATACGGAATTTCCGAGGAAGAAATGGCCATGATGTTGCTGGATAGTCTCCAGAATGCGGAAGCCGATATGACGGCGCGCGGTGTCGTCGAAGCCAAGACGGAGGCGAATAACGTGCTCCTGAGCGCGCGTAAATTTATCCGGCAGAATGAAAGCTGGTTATCCGAAGATCAGATAAAGGCTATTCAGGGGTATACCGATGCGCTGGCAACGGCAGTGAGCGACGGCGATAAAGATGAAATCAACCGCCGCATGGAAGCCCTCAACGACTTTACGGCTCCCCTGGCGCACGAGGCGCTCGACCGGAACGTAGCCGCTGCCATGCGGGGTAAAGATGTCTGAGCGGGTATTACCAGCGTTCGCGGCTTAGTTCCCGAACGGCCTGATGAATCTTTTCCACCAGAATGGATTTGCGGGCACTGGCCACCTCGACCTTGTTTCGCAGGTCGTTGGTGATCGACGTCAGGTCGTCACGGATTCCATCGGCGTGGATTAACTGCAGGCTGGTTTTCAACTTATGCTTGATATCGGCTACCTGTTGCACGTTATCCTTACGGAGAGCGGCGGCCAGTTCATCTGCTGCGACGGATAATTCTCGCTGCAGGACCGCAGAAAATCGCTTCAGATCTTCCGCATTGTTGTCCATGGCTTCCCGCAGGTTTGGGTAATTCATTTTTGTGGTGTTTAAATACTTGCTAACCAAATTGTAGAGATGGTGAGGTGAGAAAGGTTTTAGAATAAAATCATCGATTTGAGCGATTCGCATGCGCTCGGTAATGGCGAGACTGGCGCTGGCGGAGAAAGCTACAATGGGCACGTTACGCGCTTCGGTGGATTTCGAGCGGATCTTGCGGGCGGCGGTGTAGCCATCCATGACGGGCATATTCAGGTCCATCAGGACGAGCTCGTAAGTGGTGTCCGCAAGGGCGTCGAGCGCCTCCTGACCATTCTGGGCCAGATCGAACGCTACCTGCCACTTCCGAAAATACCGTGCCACCAGGAAACTGTTGGTCCGGTTGTCTTCCACGACCAGTACCCTTCCGGCATGGAGCGGCGGTAGACTCCCCTGCTTGTCGACAGCCACGTCCGAGGCATCACCCACGGGAAGCGACAGATCGAACCAAAAGGTCGATCCCTTCCCAAGCGTACTTTCCACTTCCAGCTTGCTACCGTACTCCTTCAGTATGTTGTTGCATATGGAAAGGCCAAGTCCCGAACCTCCGTACTCTTCGTGGATCTGGCGGTGGGCCTGCGTGAAGGGCTCAAACAGCCGGTCCAGGTGCTTGTCTTCGATGCCTATTCCGGTGTCGCGCACGAAGAACCGCACGTGGCAAAGATCATCCTCCTCCTCGCTTTCCAGCCGGTGGATGCCGGCGGTGACCCTGCCCGTTTTCGTAAATTTAGTGGCGTTTCCCAGCAAGTTGGTCAGTATCTGGGTGAGGAAGGTCTGATCGCCGACCAGCACCTCCGGGATATCCCGTTCCACCTCGAGGGCGAAGACAACTTCTCGCCGTTCCGAGCCGTAACGGAAGCTATCCACCGTGGTGGCCAGTAAGGTCTCCGGCCGGAAAGGTTGTTCCACGGGCTCCAGTTCATCCAGGCCCGATTTCGAGATGATGAGAATATTCTTGAACAGCGACAGTAGGTGGTTGCCGGAACGTACCAGAATCGATTGCAGATGAAGTTGCTGATCGTTCAGTTCGGTTGCCCCGAGCAGCTCAGCGGTTCCCAGGACGGCGTTGAGGGGCGTCAGAATCTCGTGACTGATCGTGGAAAGAAATGCCGATTTGGCCTGGTCCTTATCCTCAGCGGTTCGCTTCGCCGCGCGTAGACCGTCTTCGTAAACC
>JBASAV010000526.1:0-5408 GCA_049650785.1 Lewinella sp.
CCTTCAGGCGGCCGGCGCGGCGGCTCTTCAGGATCATGACGTTGCGCTTATTGGATTCCTTGGCCTTACCGGCGATCTGCAGGTTACTGCGGATGTCGCGCTCGTTGTTGACGATCTGCTCCTTCAGCTTGTGCATCTGGGCGCGGAGCTGGCTGATTTGCTTATTCATCTTGCGCAGGTTGCCCTGTAACTCTTCTACGTAGGTCTTGAGGATGCCGATGGGGTCAATCTGGACGAACATGCTGGTGATGGCCCGCATGACACTTTTATACATGTAGAAGACCAGATTGCGCATCCGGGGGTCGAAGACCATATACAGCAGCCCGGCCACGATCAACCCTGCTACGACGAGCCCGATGGTGGTGCTGATGAAGCTCAGGATAGCCGCGCCGAAGTTGACCAGCACGAAGCCCACAACTGCCAGGATAGCCACCAGGAACAGCAGGCCGGTCACTCCCTCGGGGCGTTTCCAGAAAGACTTCGGTTTCATTTGTGGTGCATCCATCTTACTATCGTTTAAGGGGCCTCGTCAAAGATAACGAACCCGGTTTTGTTACAAAGGTCCGCGGAGGCCGCTTGGTTTTAGGGCCTCGACGAGTCTCGGGAATTTATCGACTATTTGCCGGTTTTGTTTCGGGCGGCGGGGCGCAGGAAAAGTGTTTTTTGGTTAAAGGGTTGATCCCCGTACTGCGCATGGGGGAATTTGGGTTTGACCGCGCTGCGGTCCCCCAAAATAAAAATCCCCTCCGGCCGCTGGCCGGAGGGGATTCGCTTAGTGGTTCGTCCACCGTTGTGGATTAAAACCGCAGGGTAACGGTCTCACCGATACCACAACCTACTTTCAGGCGGGCACCTTCCTCCAGACCCCGCTGGAAAGCGTCGGCCTTGATGGGCATGGATTCCCGGTAGTTGGCTATGCGACGGTTGGCGTCGCCGGCAACTTCGGAGTCGACGCTTTTGGCGTAGCTGTACTTGTCGATGGCGGCGAGAACGGCGAGGCGCTGATCCCAGGCGTCACCACATCCGCTGCTCATCCGACCGTAGAGGTCACCGATCAGGATGTAAGGCTTGCCCCATCCGGGATTGAGCTCGGCGGCGCGGTTGGCACTGGAGCGAGCGCTGCTGTACTGCCCGAGCTTGCCTAACTGAATCTGAGCGATCTGATAGACGTACTGTGCCTTCTTTTCGTTGTCGTCGGTCTTTTCGACGGCGGCTTCGTAGAGGTCGACGGCATCACCAAAACGTTCTTCTTCATAAGCTACCGAAGCAGCGTAAGCGGGGTTAAGGCGAATACGCTCGGCTTCGTACTCTTCCGCTTTCTCAGCGTAGAGCTCGTCGTACATACTCTGAACCATCACCACGTCAGAATCGGTGCTATCACAGCCCTGAGCCTTCAGCTTCGTCACGATGTACCGTAGGATATCAAGGCTGTCCTTGTTTTCCTGCGCTTTCGGGATCAACTGCTCCTTGAAGTAGGCACAATCGAAAATCTCATCGGCGAATTCGAGGACGTCGGCTTCCAGGTTGTCCTTACCGGCCTGGTAGTACTCCGCGTAATTCTCCTTCTCGATATTGTAGTCAGCTACCTTGACGGCTTTGTCGTACAATTCCCGCACGCGGGCATTATCGATGATGTCTTCCTTGAAGTAGTAATTGAGGAGCTTTCCGAGTGGTGCCAGCACGACGTATTCCGTATCGTTGCCGGCCTGGTCGATCGCGTCTTCCAGTACCTCGATAGCTTCTTCGCTGTAACCGGCCAGGTAGAACATATCGGAGCCCTTACGGCCGAGCAGGAAAGCTTCGTCCTTTGGGTAGCATTGTGCCTGCTGGTCGTACAGCGTGAAGATCATATCCGTGTACTCCTGCTGCTTAGCCTGATCTTGTGTCTTCTGGCGGAGCGCTTTGTAGAACATGCGGCCGTCCTGATAGTGAAAGGCGCGCTGCCCGTCGGCTGCCGGAGCGATCTCGTAGGCTTTCTGCCAGTTGCTGAAGGCGGCGTCGAATTCCCCGTCGCCCATGGCGGCCAGGTCTTCGGCGGTTTTATTACGAACGAAGTTGCGGTATGCGACGTGTGCATTTTCCGCCTGCTCCTTCTCGGACGAATCGTTCCAAGTTTCGCACTGGGCGTTGACCACAGACACGGAGCTGCAGAAAACCAGCATCAGCGCGAAGGTGCGGATAAGAGTTTGCATATTGGTTTTAATTGAGTTTGCGTTTAAAGAACCAGGAGTTGTCGTTGAGACTGAATCCCAGTGTAAGTTGTACATAGCTTTCATCCAGAACATCGGGTACCCCAAATTTACCATATTCGACGGCAAGATCAAGGAAGGATATCTGCTGTCTTGGTAATTGTATGGGAAATCCGAACCCTAAAGTAACGGCATTTCGGCGGGCTTGCACGCCATCAATCACTCTTGGGTCGTCTTCTATACGGGCGCCGAGGCGGTAGCGGACACGGGCCCAGTAGTTATTGTACGAATTGGCGTTCGGTATATACTGCAGACCCACGGCCATGCGGTTTACATCGGCCAGATCCTCCGGTTGCCGCGTATTGCGGTAATTGCCGTAGGCCGTACGCCCGTATTCGACGCCAACGAAAAAATCGTTAAAGTCCTCGTAGGCCACTCCGAAGGTGTAGCTGGCCGGCAGATCCACCGTCCCGGAGATGTTCTCCTCAAAACTGATGGTGTCGCGAACGGCTACGTTACCCAGCGGACTGAATTTACGAAAGAGCAGGCTACTTTGCGAATCCACCGATCCACCGAACTGGCCGTTGGCTGCTACGATGATCCGCTTCCCGGTGGCTACCTGCTCGCCTTCTTCGTTCAGTTCCTTGAAATTAAAGGCGTACTGCACGCCGTAGCCCAGGGTGAATCCGCTGAGGCTGATCTCGTCGAGAAACTCCGTTGCCAGTGCTTCGGGAATGCTGTCAAAGACAAGAATACGGCTGTTGGTCAGCTTACCGAAATTGTAATTCACGTTCAAACCGCCGGAAAGTCCGCGGATGCGGGCGGCGGTAGACCAGCTGACCCGGTAAGCTCCACCGTTTCCGCGAAGATTGTTGGAGGTTGATCCAGCCACCTCGTCGTTGCTCTTGAGTTCCAGGTCGTAGCCGACCAGCGTAGTCGGAGCTAACGAAAAAGCCATACCGGCGTTCCAGCTGTTCTGCTGTTGTTCCAGGCTGAGATTGATCGGGTTACGCAGGGGGAAGCCGAGGGCGAGATACCGCAGATTACCCTGATAAGCGGTGGCACTGCCCGTGCGGTCGGTCAGCTCGGAAGCACGACCGTAAAGGCCCACCTCAAAACTGGTTGCCTGGAGACTGGCCAGACTGGCAGGATTGAGCAAATTCAGGTGGAAAGCATCCTGGTAGGTAGACTGCAGTGCCCCCATGCCGGCCTGGGCGGCGTGTACCTGGTCAACGGGATCGCCCAGTCCGAAGCGACTAAGCGGGCTATTCTGTTTGGGACGAATGTCAATGAAGTCCGTATTCGTCACCTGCGCCAGCGCCTGGCCGCTGAGGAACAGCAGGCCGAGCAGCAACGCAAACGGGGGCAGACTTGATTTACAAAGCTTCGTTGACATAAAGAGACAATATTTGGTTGAGTCCGTGCAGGACCAACTGGGGTGAGTGATGGACAGAAATGGAAAAGTGTGGCAGCAGTAGCAGAGCATCTCCGCCGGTCAGCACGATTTGCAACTCCGGATAGGTATTACGCAACCGATGACAAAGTCCTTCGATCTCGTAGACCACACCCAGTATGCCTCCGTGGCGGAGGGCGGTTTCCGTCGAACTACCTACCGACTCCTTTAAGGGACCGATGCCTACCAGGGGCAGACGGGCGGTTCCCTCGTGCATGGCGCGGAGGCGCATACCGACGCCGGGGCTGATATTGCCCCCCCGGTAGCGGCCATCGGCCTCCACCAGATCGAGCGTAACGCAGCTACCCGCGTCCACTACCAGCCGGGGTGTAGTGTACCGCCCCAGCGTACCGGCTACCACCGCTATTCGGTCCTGACCGAGCGTTTCGGGGCTCAGATAGTCAGAAACAAAGGGCAGTGACCGCTGGCGGTCCAGGGTATACACGCCGCGACCGGCGGCTTTCCATTTATCGATCCACCGGTCGGATGGCACGTTTGCCACGGTGGAATAGATGATGTTTTTCACTCCAGGGTTGGTCGCCAGTCCGTCGATGCGCTCCCAATCATCCGGCGCGAACCGGTGAACGGGAGACAGCAGCTCGTCCCCTCCGAAAATTGCGGCTTTGCTGCCGGAATTTCCAATGTCGATGACGAGTTGACGAACGGTGGGCTTCAACTTAAAGTCGGGTATAAGACGCTGATGTCGGGGCAATCGGTTCTTAAGCGGAAGTTA
Organism: Lewinella sp.; assembly: GCA_049650785.1. Taxonomy (GTDB): domain Bacteria; phylum Bacteroidota; class Bacteroidia; order Chitinophagales; family Saprospiraceae; genus Neolewinella. The sequence continues at coordinate 4,376 of JBASAV010000526.1, forward strand.
AAGTCCGGAGTGAATAGTTTGGCCTAGTGCTTAAAATGCCGAACACCCGTGGTGACCATGGCGACTTCCGCCTTATTTGCTGCGTCGATGGAATCCTGATCGCGGATGCTGCCTCCCGGCTGCACCACGGCGGTGATGCCGGCGTCCGCGGCGATCTCCAGACAATCGCTGAAGGGGAAGAAAGCATCACTGGCCATGACGGCATCCTGTAGCTCAAAACCGAAGTTTTTAGCCTTGGTAACCGCCTGCTTAAGGGCATCGACGCGGCTGGTCTGCCCGCATCCCATACCGATAAGTTGGTTGTCGCGAACCAGGGCGATAGTGTTTGATTTCAGGTGCTTAGCGCACTTGTTGGCGAACACCAAGTCGGCGGTCTCCCGGCCGCTGGGCTGCCGCTCGGTAACCACGGTGAACTGGTCGGCACTCTCGGTCTGGAGGTCGGTGTCCTGTACGATCACGCCGTTCAGGAGGCTTTTAAAGCTAAGCGGTTGCTGTTGCAGGTGGTGGTACTGCAGGAGCACCCGGTTTTTCTTTTTGCTAAGGAGCTGCAGGGCGGAGTCCGTGAAGTCCGGAGCGATCAGCACCTCGTAAAAGAGCTTGTCGATCTCCTGGGCGGATGACAGTTCCAGCGGTTGGTTGGTGATCAGGATGCCCCCGAAGGCAGAAACCGGATCGCCGGCCAGCGCTGCCTTCCAGGCTTCAAGCTGGGTAGGACGCACGGCGACGCCACAGGCATTCGTATGCTTGAGGATAGCGAAGGCCGGATCGGCATCTTCGAACTCCTTCATGATGCCAACCGCGGCGTCGATATCGACGAGATTATTGAAACTGAGTTCCTTCCCGTTCAGCTTGGTAAACATCTCGTTTAGGCGGCCATAGTAAATGGCATCCTGGTGGGGATTTTCCCCGTAGCGAAGTTCTTTGGCTTTCATCTCGCTCCGCTTGAATACCGGCAATTCGCCGTCGGCGTTGAAGTAGGTGAAGATGGCCGTATCGTAGTGACTGCTGCCCGCGAAGGCTCGACGGGCGAGCT
>JBASAV010000527.1:0-5458 GCA_049650785.1 Lewinella sp.
ACTGTATTCTGTGCTAATCCTTCGTCGGTTGTCAGGTATTGTATCCGAAACGGAAAGGATTGGGCTGAAATACCCCGGTCCGCTGCTAACCAGATAGCCAGGGTGAGTACCGTACAGAGGAGTTTCAGGCTTGGTCGAATAAGGTGCATGATCGGTACTCGCTAAGGTCGAGATGGATGGAAATATCGCAATTATTCACTGCTTTGGCCTCCGTCCGGGCGACCGGATTTACAAATTACCTCACCGTCCTCCCTTCTTACGGCATTGTCCACCCGCAGGACATGATTCGCCTACTACATTTGTAAGGATGGGTTGAGCGTTAGTGATGCCGACCCACCAAATCGTTCTTTTCAGGATCCTTCGAACGGAAAAAGGCTTTGTAAAGGGTGGTCTTTCCGGCAGTCATTTGAAATATTGGCACGGAAGCCACCGCTGCTTGGCACAATCGTCTGACCTGAATTACCCCCAGAATTTGACCGTAACCGGTCAACGCGTTTTTTATACATGATCGACTTTGTTCGCAGGGCGCGCGGTGCAAGTGGCCATATTGGCCCTTCGCCGCGACGCCCTGCTTTTATATGCCCGATTGTCGATGCGGCATCCCTTCCCTGGAACCGACCATTCCATCGGTTACCACTTCGAGCCCTCAGCAAATACCTGCCAACTTTGTGGAAGCTGTACAGACTGTAGCAAAAGGTAGGTTTGATAATCGGTAGAAGAGTCACCTAAAGTTCTCGACGTACCCTTCCACGATGTGAAAGGGCCGCGTGAGCAAATAGCGGTCGTGGGCCGATATCAGATGCCGGCTTTGTGGATTTTGGGGTATCATGTCTGTGTTAACGGCCTCATTTCCGCCCGATTTACTCGTTATGCTGCCCAAATGCAAAACTTATCGACGCAGATAACCACAAAAGAGACGTATTAACTAGACATAATCTAAATAAAGGGCCGTCTTCCCCACAAGTTTGTTAAAGAAATGTCACCAAAGTATCTTTGCCCGACCAGCGGAAAGCCCATTTGGTGGTAATCCCTGCAACTTCTTAAATGTCAACATGATAATGACATATTTTCTGAAAACCCAGCGCTACCTACTCCTTCTTTTCTGCTTATTTCTGGTAGCGGCCCCCGCCTACGCCCAGGATGAAGCTACGGACGACCCCACTGCGGAGTCCGTTGTAGAAGGTGATGCCGCCGCCTCCGCCGCTGAAGCTATTACGGACGAACCCGCCCCCGCGGGAGAAATTGCCGCCGGTGAGGGGGATGCCGCCCTTGGTGCGGCCCTCTGGCGGGAGAACGTCTGTGGAACCTGCCACGCCGGTGATATGAAAACCGACATGACCGGTCCGGCTCTCGCCGGCGTCGAAGGACGCTGGGCAGGTGAGCCCCGTGAGCATCTTTACCGTTGGATTCAAAACTCTCAGCGATTGATCGGATCCGGAGAGAGCGCCCGCGCCCTAGCCGTATGGAGTGAATGGCAGCCCACGGTCATGAACAACTACACTGGTCTGGCCCCCTCGGATATCGAGCACCTGTTGGCTTACATCAGTGGAGTGGCCGACGGGAGTTACAACCCGAGCGGGCAGACGATTGGACCCGTGGTAGCCGAAGGAGTAGAAGAAACGGACAATACCTGGCTGTTTATCGTCCTCGGCGGTGTCCTGCTTCTCCTGTCGCTGATTCTGGCCCGCGTCACCAGCAACCTGCAGTACATGGTGGAGAGCGGTGAGGGAGCTGCTCCCGCCCGTCGTACACTGGCGCAGTTGCTGACCAGTAAGGGGATGATCGCTTTCATCTTGTTCCTGGTGGTTGTTATTGGCGGCTACACTACCGTCAATCACGCAATAGATCTGGGTCGCCAGCAAGACTATCAACCGGAGCAACCCATCAAATTCAGCCACGAGTTACACTCGGGCATCCACAAGATTGAGTGTCAGTACTGTCACGACGGCGCGCGTCGCTCCAAGCATTCGGTGATTCCCGCGGTAAATACCTGTATGAATTGCCACCGTGCCATTAGCTACGGTAGTCAATACGGTACGGCCGAAATCTCCAAGATTTTTGCCTCCGTTGGCTGGGATCCCCTGGAAGGTGCCTACATCGCGAACTACGACCAGATGAGTAACGAGCAGGCGCTCGCTATCTACCGGAAGTGGATCGAGAACCGCAATTACAGCGAAGGGGTCGACGTCGACGATCTGGAAGCCCTCATCGAAGAGCAGGTTGACGGGATCTACGGCGCGCTGACCAATGAATACACCGGAGACGAACGCGTACCCGGGCCCATCGAATGGACTCGTATCCACAACCTTCCGGACCACGCGTACTTCAACCACGCGCAGCACGTCACGGTCGGCAAGCTACGGTGCCAGAACTGCCACGGTCCGGTGGAGGAAATGGAAGTGGTATACCAGTACAGCCCCCTGAGTATGGGTTGGTGTATCAACTGCCACCGGGAAACGGAGGTGCAGTTCCAGGACAATGAATACTATAATTCTTACCAGCGCTACCACGAGGAGATCCAGGAGGGTACCCGTGATGCCGTAACGGTAGAGGACGTCGGCGGATTGAATTGCCAGCGTTGCCACTACTAAGAACCTTATCAATCTCCGCGCCATGCGGATCTCCGGAGTGCGGGAACTTTCCCCACCCAAAGTAAAGTTGAATGAAGAAGCCAATCAACAACGTCTGGATAGGTACCGATCAAATCGAAAACAGCCCCGAATATCAGGAGGCCACGTCCGGTGAGGTCGCTCAGGAACAACTCGAAAACCCCCGCCTGGAAGCCACGCGTCGGGATTTTCTGAAGTACCTGGGTTTTGGAATGACTGCGGCCACCATCGCGTCGTGTGACATTCCGGTGCGTAAGGCCATTCCTTATGTATCCAAGCCAGATACGATCGTACCCGGTGTCGCCACGTATTTCGCTTCCACCTTTGTACAGGGTGGAGACTACGTTCCGGTGTTAGTAAAAACACGGGAGGGACGTCCGATCAAGATCGAGGGGAACAGCATGAGCCCCATTACCGAGGGAGGTACCAGCGCGCGTGCGCAGGCCAGCGTCCTGAGTATGTATGACACGAGCCGCTTCGATGGACCCTTCCGCGTTAGCGGTGGGCAAATTCAGCGGGCGCGGAACTACGGTGACAATCCTGGCTGGGACGTTCTGGACGGTGAGATTCGCGATCGCCTGGGTGATGCCCGCGAGATCCGTATCGTTTCACACACCATTTTGAGCCCGTCTCTTAAAGCGTCTATCCGCGACTTCAAGGCCGGAATGCGGGGCAATACCGTTCTGGTGCAGTACGATCCCGTCTCATCCGCGGCCCAGCTCGATGCTTACGAGTCTGCCTTTGGTGTGCGGGCAATCCCGCACTACCGTTTCGACAACGCTAACATCATCGTCGCTTTTGACTGTGATTTTTTGGGTACCTGGATCAGCCCCGTTGAATATGCCCGGCAGTACGCTACCGGTCGTCGGGCCACTAGCGGACGCATGTCCCGCCACGTTCAGGTAGAGAGCCACATGAGCCTCACCGGTTCCAATGCTGATAACCGCATACAAGTCAAGCCAAGCCAACAGGGTCAGGCTATACTGGCGTTATACAACGCCATTGTAGGTGGCGGCCGTGGCAGTGCATCGGTCGATGCGGCTACCAACGCTAAGATCCAGGCCGTTGCCACGGAACTGCGGGCATCCCGCGGCGAAGCGCTTGTGGTGTCGGGTAGTAACAATCTCTACGAGCAACAACTCGTCATCGCCATCAACCGCGCACTTGGTAGCTACGGCAGCACCATCGAAACCAATCGTTGGAGCTACCAGCGTCAGGGAAGCGATCAGGATATGGCACGCTTCGTGGATGAACTGGAAGCCGGTGCTATCGACGCAGTCATCGTGCTCGACGGTGCTAACCCAGCCTACGACAATCCATGGGCTACCCGCTTCCGTAACCAATTACAACGTAACGATCCTAACCGCGGACAGTCGCAAACACCGCTTGACGCTGATGAAGTAGGTGACCGTAGCGAGGACGCAGACGTGGTCGATGAAAACGATCCGGGTATTGATCCCAACGTGATCGACGATCAAATTTCGGCCAATTTCCGCGAAATGCTGACGATCAGTATGCACGGAATCCCTAACGAGACCAGCCAGCTTTGCGAATACATCACTCCTAACCACCATTATCTGGAAAGTTGGGGAGATGCTGAGGCTGTACAGGGCGTTTACTCCCTGGTGCAACCCGCCATCGTACCCATTTTCGCTAGCGTCAATCGCTTCGGAACACGGCAGGAAGGCGAAAGCCTGCTCATCTGGTCCGAGAGCCCCCGTTACGATCCGACAACGGAGCAGCCGTACATGGACTACGTGATGCGCAACTGGCAGGAAACCGCCTTCGGTGCGCAGACGCAGTTCTCCTCTTTCCGCTCTTTCTGGGACAGCGCACTGCACGATGGCGTATTTAATGCCAATGCAAGCGGAAACATAGCCGACTACGGTCTGGGTTACGATGGTTCTGCTCCGGCGTCGACCACCGGAACCACAGACAGCCTGGCCACTCAACCCCTGATGCAACCCACCGCATCTTCCGTTGCTGACTTTGACGAGTCGAGCGCCGTGAGCCGCGTACGTGCAGCATCGGACGTAGAGAATGAAATAACCTTCTTCGAGACGGTCAATATGGGCAACGGCGTTTATGCCTCCAACCCTTGGCTGCAGGAATGCCCGGACCCTGTCACCCGTACAGTTTGGGGTAACTACCTCACTATTCCCGTCACCTGGACCGGCGGAAACAGTTATACCGCCTACAAAGACCTAAACCAGGAAGAGTATAAGGGTAAAGCCGACATCGTCGAATTGGCGGTCGGTGAGAGCGCCCAAGAAATCACCGTGGTACGCCAGTTCGGACAGATGCCCGGTACCTTCGGCCTGGCCATCGGTTACGGCCGCCAGTTGGCTGGTGCTCCGGGACGGGCTATCGGTCAAGACATCGGTATCAATGTCTATCCATGGTTACCCCTTGACGAGGACGGCTACGTTCAGTACTTCAACACCGAGGCAGCCATTTCAGATCGGGTGAAGACCGAGGAAGAGTTTGCCAGCGTCCAGTACCATCACACGATGGGTTTGACCACCAGCAACGAAAACGGCAAGGTGTATTACAATACACGTACCGGTGATACGGAAACGATCGCTGGCGAACTGGACGAGAACCAACGGGAATACTTACAGCCCTACAATGTCGACGAGGTAACGGTAATGGAGCTGGGTGAGGGTATGCAGGGCGGTCTGACCGACCGGTCCATCATCTTCCAGGGTAAATTTGCCGAAGTGGCCGAACTCGAAGAGCACATCGCCGAGCGCCGTGCCGAGGCTCAGCACCTGAATGAGCAGACGCTTTACCCCTACGAAGAATACGTCAAAGACATTTACAGCCAGGGCCACTGGTGGGCCATGCAC
>JBASAV010000528.1:0-12409 GCA_049650785.1 Lewinella sp.
GATCGTACCCACCAGCAGGCCACCGACGGCACCGGTACCGATGGAGCGGTTCCCAGCAGCACCTACGCCACTGGCGAGTACTAAGGGCATCAAGCCGAGAATGAACGCAAAGGAAGTCATCAAGATGGGCCGGAGTCGGGATTCAGCGCCCTCGATGGCCGCTTCCACAATCGTCGCCCCGTGCCGACGACGCTGCAGGGCGAATTCCACGATCAGGATCGCGTTCTTGGCCAGCAGGCCGAGCAGCATGATCAGCGCGATCTGGAAATAAATGTTGTTCTCCAGCCCCATCACCTGCGTCGTACCGTAAGCACCCAGGACACCCAGTGGTAGCGACAACAGCACCGAAAAGGGGATGAGGTAGCTTTCGTACTGCGCGGCCAGCAGGAAGTAGACAAAGACAAGGGACAGCAAGAAAATTACGGTGGTCTGGCTACCGGCGTTGACCTCCTCGCGGGTGAGGCCAGAGTAGGCCGTCGTGTAATCGGCGGGTAGGGTAGCGGCTACCTCCTCGACGGCATCGATCACGTCACCGGAACTGTAGCCCGGATTGGAAGCCGCCGTGATCTTCGCCGAGTTGAAGAGGTTGAAGCGGCTCACGAACTGTGGACCATACACCCGCTCGAGCGTCACGAACTGCGTGATGGGGGCCATCTCGCCGGTCCCCGTGCGGACGAACATATTGGATAGGTCGGATACCTCGGCCCGGTCTTCCGGCAGCGACTGGATGTACACCCGATACTGCTTGCCGAAGCGGGAGAAGTCAGCGGCGAACAGGCTGCCGATGTATCCCTGCAGGGTCGAAAAGATGCTGCTGATGGGTACGCCGACCTCCTTCGCCAGTGGGGCGTTCAGCTTCAGCTCGTACTGCGGATAAGTCGTGTTGAAGGAAGACTGGGCGTACTGGATCTCCGGCCGTTGGGTGAGTCGGTCGATGAAGTCCTGATTGACCGTATTGAGCTCCGTGAAGCTACCCCCGGAACGGTCGAGTAGATTGACCTCAGCTCCGGCCGCGGCACCGAAACCAGGCACGCTGGGCGGGGCGAAGAAGACGATATTCGCGTCGGGAATCGACGCCCCCGCGGCAAACATGCGCGCCGTAATGCTCTCGATGGACAGGGAATCTGCCTCCCGTTCTTCCCAGTCGGCCAGGCGAATGAAGCCCAGCCCGAAGTTGCTGCCCGCGCCCCCGAGGAAGCTGCGTCCCTCCACGATGGAAGCCAGTTCGACACCCGGTATTTCGGCGAGTTTATCGGCCAGTTCCATATTGACCGCGTGTGTCCGGTCGATCGAGGACCCCGCCGGAAGCTCGATATTTGCGAAGACGATACCGCGGTCCTCGTCCGGTACGAAGCCCGTCCGTACCTGGCCCGACGACCACCATATGCCCCCAACCGCCGCGAGTAGCAGGAGGACGGGCAGCCACCACTGCCGGTAGAGAAAACCGACGGACTGGCCGTAGCGGCGCACGGTCGCGTCGAAGCCCCGGTTGAAGGCACGGAAGAATCGATTCCGTTGGTGGCCTTCGTCGTGCCCCTTGAGGAACAGCGCGCACAGGGCCGGGCTAAGCGTAAGCGCGTTGACCGCCGAAATGATAATGGCTACGATGAGCGTAATGCCGAACTGCTGGTAGAATACTCCCGTGGGGCCCTGCACGAAAGTGACCGGGATGAATACCGCCGCCATCACCAGCGTGATGGAGATGATGGCTCCGCTGATCTCGTGCATGGCGTCGAGCGTCGCCCGCTTGGGGTCGTTCTCGCCGGCGTCGATCTTGGCGTGGACGGCTTCCACCACTACGATAGCATCATCGACTACGATACCGATCGCCAGTACCAGGGCGAACAGCGTAAGCAAGTTGATCGAGTAGCCAAACAGGTTCAGGAAGAAGAACGTACCGATGATCGATACCGGGACCGCAATGGCCGGAATGAGCGTGGACCGAAAATCCTGCAGGAAGATGAAGACCACGAGGAACACCAGGACGAACGCCTCGATCAGGGTGTGGACCACCTTCTCGATGGACGCGTTCAGGAAGTTATTGGTGTTGTAGGGAATATTGACTTCGATGCCTTCGGGGAAGTTCGGGGTGAGCTCCGCCAGGCGGGCCTCGATCTCCGTGATGATGTCCCGGGCGTTAGAACCCTTGATCTGGTAGACCCCCATGTTCACGGCCGGATTGCCGCTGACGCTGGAGGTGCCCACGTACGATTGTGCCCCCAGTTCGATCTCCGCAACGTCACCGAGCCGCAGGTATTCGCCTTCGCCCAGGGCCTTGATGATGATGTCCCGGTACTGCTCCTCCGTTTTAAAGCGCCCGCTGTACTTGATCGTGTAGCTGAAGGCCTCTCCGTTATTATCGCCCAACGCACCGGCCGCCGCTTCCAGGCTCTGCTCCTGCAGCGCGGCGGTCACGTCGCTCGGGATCAGGTTATAGGCAGCCAGTTTATCGGGCTGTAACCAGATGCGCATGGCGTAGTCGCGTGAGCCGAAAACGTTGACGTCGCCGACGCCGTCCACCCGTTGAATTTCGGGGATAACATTGATCTTCAGGTAGTTATTCAGGAAGATATCGTCGTAGTCCGGGTTGCGGGTCAGGAACGAGATAAACATCAGCGCGCTGGACTGCTGCTTGGTGACCGTCACCCCGGTCTGGATGACCGCCTGGGGCAGGAGGGGGTTGGCGCGTGACACCCGGTTCTGTACGTTGACGGCGGCGATGTCCTGATCGACGTCCTGGTCAAAGAATACCGTAATGGAGGCCGTACCGCTATTGGTGGCCGTGGAGGTCACGTAGGTCATGCCCTCCACCCCGTTGATCTGCTCCTCCAGGGGGATGATGACGCTCTCCAGGATGGTCTCGGCGTTGGCACCGGGGTAACTCGCGCTCACCGTGATGGTCGGCGGAGCGATGTCCGGGTACTGCGTGATCGGCAACTGGGACAGACCCAGCAGCCCCAGGATGACAATGATGATCGAGATCACCGTAGACAGGACCGGACGATTGATGAAGGTGGCTAACATAGCGGGTAATTAGACGGGTGCTTAGCGGAACACGGTGGGCAGGGGCTGGGCGATGCTGTCAAACGGGACGCGCACGGGCACGATCTTGGCCCCGCCGCGTAGTTTGCTCACACCGGAGGCGACGATCTCATCACCTTCGCTAAGTCCGGAATTAAGCACGAAGAGATTGTCCACCTGCGTCTGGATATCCAACGGGACCGCCAGGGTAGAACTGTCCGGTTGCACGCTCAGGGCGTACGTGGTCCCCTGCTGGTCGAAGGTCGCCGTTTGCGGGACCACCAGGGCGTCGGTGTAGGTCTGTGGAATACGGATGGTGGCACTGTTGCCGTCGTTGAGCAGGCGGGCCGGGTTGTCGAAAACGGCCCGGACCTGAAGCGTGCCGGTTTGCGCGTTTACGCGGGAGATAACGGCTTCGATCCGACCTGCGTGTTCGTACACGGTATTGTTGCTGAGTTGGAGCTGCACCTCGGGCAAGTCCTTGATTTTGTCCTCGATCGTTTCCCCCTCGGCGGCCTGCATAAAGTCGAGGTACTGTCCCTCCGTAACGGAGAAATAGGCGTAGACTTTACTGATGTTGGATACCGTAGTGAGGGGTTCGGTGCCGGTGGGACTGACCAGGGCGCCGGTGCGCAGGCCAATGCGTCCCAGATAACCGTCGATCGGACTGGTAATTCGACCATAGTTAATGTTAGCCGCGATACCGTTCAGGCCGCTCTGTGCCTGTTGTAGCCGGGCGCGGGCGGTTTCAAGCTGAACTTCGCTGATGATGTTCTTCTCTACCAGTGGCTCCAGCTTATTGACCTCCACCTGGGCGGCGTTGACGTTGGCGCGGGCGGCGGCTTCTTCCTCGTTGAGGGCCTGCGTCTCGAGCCGGAAGAGCAACTGTCCGCGGCGGACGCGCTCGCCCTCGTCGACCAGCACGTCGGTGATGTAGCCGGCGATCTTGGCGCGGACTTCACTCGTGACGATGCCCGTGAGGCGGGCGGGGTATTCGTTGAAGGCCGTTACCGTCCGTCGTGGAACCGAAGTGACCGAAGCCGTCGCGGGTGGGGGTGTCGCTGTAGCCGTAGTGTCAGATTCGGAAGTACACGACGCAAATCCTACGCACAGGCAAATTATCGCGGCCAGGGGGAAGCGAGTTTTCATAGGCTAAGTGGGGTACACCTGAACTGCGGAAATCGACAGCAGGTGCGTGCTGGGGTTAGTCTGGTCCCCGGCGGCACGGGCCGCCCGGGTCAGGGGATGTGCGCTAACACTCCGTACCCCGAATAGTTGGTGTTCCGCACGCCCTGCCTTTCCGGTTTTTCCTTCTTAGGCCCTTTTTTACACTATCCCGCGCCAGATTTGTATTCCGTCGCCGTAAGTTGTCACATGCTTCGATACCTCCCCTTCCTGCTCGTAGCGAGCATTCTTTCCTGCGCACCGGCGCAAAACGTATCCGCCAACCGCGATTTGCTGTACACCTACGACGTGGAAGCCCGATTGGATGAGCTCGGAATCCAACTGACTACCCCCGGCGCACCCGTAGCCAACTACGTAAATGCCGTGCAAACCGGCAATCTGATTTTTCTGGCCGGCAAGGGGCCCCAGAGCGAAGCGGGGGAGTACATCACCGGGAAGGTGGGCCGGGACCTGAGCGTGGAGGATGGATACGCCGCCGCGCGCCGGGTAGGCATCACCCAGCTGGGGGTGCTCAAGGAAGAATTGGGCGACCTGAACCGGGTCGTGCGTATCGTGAAGGTGCTGGGGATGGTGAACGCCACCGACGACTTCACGCAGCAACCGGAAGTCATCAACGGCTTTTCCGACCTGATGGTGGAGGTCTTCGGAGAGCGGGGTAAGCACGCCCGGGCGGCCGTCGGTATGGGGTCACTGCCGCGGAATATCGCCTGCGAAATCGAAATGGTGGTCGAGATCGCCCCTATTCGGTAACGATCAGCAGTTGGGCCGGCAGGGCCTGGCGAGCCGCCGCGAGCCGGACCAGGTAGCTACCCGGTGGAAGCGGGTGAGCCAGATCGATGTGAGCACGGTCCGACTCGGGGTACACCTGCCGCGAGGCGACAAGATGCCGGCCGGTAGCGTCGAAGATCTCCACGTCCAGGGGGCGGTGCGACACTGTAGTCGGGAGGCGGAAGTGTAATTCCTTTCCATCACTGGGGTTAGGGTAAATCTCGACCGCAGCGCCCCGGGTGGTGAGGGTAACGGTGACGACCGGTGAGTATTCGGAGCTCCCGTCCAGTTCGACGGTCAACAGCCGGTAATAGAGTTTCCCGGTGGGTGGTGTTTGATCCGCGAAGTTGTAGGTCAATTCTACGCCGGCAGGACTGTAGCCCGCCGCGTCGACGGTGCCGATCCGGGTAAAGTGGTGTCCATCTTCCGAACGCTCAATGTTGAATTGGCTGGTGGCATCTTCGTTGGCCGTGCGCCAGTGAACCCCAACTAATCCCGATTGGGCTTTTGCGTAAAGGTCAAGGAGACTGAGCGGGGCGATAGCGCTCATGGAACTGGCGGAGTAGCTCCCATCGCCTACGCCGCCGCGGTACTGGCCGCAAAGCGTCAGGCTGACACTCACCGCCGCGATGAAAAGGCCGCCCCGAAGAAGGGTGAGGGAGGAGAAATATTTCATAACTGAATTTTTAGCGGTGAGATTATAGTCCACGAACGCCGCGCCACTGCAGCCAGTAATAGCGCGAGGCTCGGTCGGAGGTAACTACTTTAGAGTACGATCGATCGGCGATCCGCATGAAATCCTGGCGGTTGTCGCTTCGTCCTCCCCGGATTCCGACCCCATCCTTATCAATAGGCCAGGTCGGTACGTCGGCGTATCCATCCGCTCCGATTTCTCCGTCGCCGTGGGTATTCGTGAAGGACCTGCCGGTATTGTCAACAATAGTGATGACCCCTTCCCACTGGTTACCGGAAAGCTCCATGTTTCCGTAGTAGCCAGCGCCCGACGAGATTCGGTCGGTTACGGCCAACCGTGTTACGCTACCGGCGTAGATGCCGCAACGGAGCGGGCCCTGTTCGGTACCGATGGATGGATTGGTGTCTTTGTAGGTAGCGTTGCCGGTGAGGCCGAGATCGATGAGGGAGGCGGCGGCTACGATTTCGTCTTCCAGCCCCAGGTTTTCGACATCGTAGCGCGTATTCGCTACACTGGCATTTCCCCAGGCGAATTCGTCTCCTACCGGATACAGCGGCCCGCGGGCGGCTTTTTCGAATTCCAATTCGGTCATGGGCCGCAGGCCGGACCAGTCGAAGTAGGCCATCATATCCTGCATGGAGGTGTATCCGGCGGCGGTTTCGGGCAGGGTGGTGTAGGCGTCCTGACCAGAATTCGGATCGTAGATCACGCCGTTGCGGTAGTGCTCGGCGTCCGAGTTTTTGCCGTCGGTGGAAGTCACGTCGTGCAACGCCCGGTGGGCGGGCGAGAGGGTATTAAAGAAGTCGACCCACTGCTGCTGAGAGGTTTCGTACTTCATCAGGTAAAAGGCCTCGTAGCCGTTGGGGAAAGCGGCGGGAATGGGCCCCCCAAAGTCAGCACCACGGTTGCCGGCATCCGTATAGCGCAGGGATGCCCAACCGTTGAAAAGCGGAATTCTTCTACTGTCTCCGACGAAGTAGGGAAAACCCCAGAAGCCGTAGAATTCATCGACTTCACTTCCGTTCCACAGGCCGCTTCCCAGATAGTATCCCCCGGCGGGGATATAGACCATCTCGATGGCAAAAACCCGCACCTCGATATCGGAATTCCACACCGTGCCGTCGGTACCGAGGTCCCACTCCAGCTCTAGTCCGGGGTAGTTCGCATCACCGGTGGTGTTGCCGGCGGCGTAGACCATAATCCCGACATCATCGTTGAGCTCGGCGACGGCGCCGGCGGGGGTATTCCCAACGGCTGCTAAGCGAACATGCTTCCAATCGCCGGTGCCGACGCGGTATTTGGCAAAAACCCACGCGGCATCACGATTACCCGGGGCGGTAGTGATCCGCCAGGAATTTTCCCACGACAAATCCAGGCTTATCGTTGCATAGCTCGGATCACCGAAATCTTCCAGTAAGCTAATATTATCGACCCGAATGTTATTGGCGGAGACGAGGGTCGCAAACAGAAGTAATGGTAGGAGTGACAGGCTGTTTTTCATGGTATGCTTTAGGTGAGGACATAAAAGTCCCTTCACTCCCGGGGGAGTGTTTTCTTCAAAGTTCTGTCAGAAAAAAACGGGGGCGGTCAGGATCAGACCGTAAAAGTCAGTAGCTGGGTCGGGCACGTCAAACCGGTAATTGAAGTGGGCCCGTAAATTTTTACGCTAGTGCAAAGGCAGTTGGTAAAGAAGGTATAATTGACTTCCGGGTAAAAGTTGCCCGTGAAGCAAGGCGGACCTATAACACGATATGCGTAACAAATATTATAAGAAATAGCATATTTGGAAAGTTTTCAATTATTTCCTCCTGGTCATCAATAGCACCTCGACCGTATCCAGGGGTACCCGCAGGGATAGAAGCAGCTCGCGGTATCGGTCAGCTGCTTCCCGGGCGATTTGGGGGCTGGCGTATCGCTCGCCGGTAGTTATCACGGTCGGCGACGCTGCGCGCTCTTCCAAACAGGCGGCGGAAATAAGCTCGTGACCCCGTATCCCGGCGGCCCGCAGTCGCGTCACTCGAACTTCGGCGTCTTCGTCCGTAAAGGTGCCGTCGACCACGACGTAGGTTGGCTGATTCGGATCGATGTCGGGACAGTCGGCCGGTACGGGATCGGCGGGCGCGGGGGCATCAACGGCGGCGTCCTGTACCGGTTCAAAATCGGCCGATCCTCCACCGATATCGACGCCATCCGGTGTGGGCAGGGCGGGTACCTCACTCATCTCCTCTACCTCGACCGGCTCCTCCCCGTATACCAGCATGACCAGGCCGGCGGTCACCAGCAGGATGATCAGCACGTAGAACAAGCGCCGCCTGTTCTGCCGCTTCTCGGGTGGGGTAGGGCCGTAGGTGGGTTGGTGATCGATGGTAGCCAGTATTTCGGATCGGCGGCCGTAGCGGCTGAGGTAATCATTAAAGGTATGGCGGGGCCGGGGAATTTCGCGGTAGGCGAGATGACCCCGGGAATCCACCAAAATTAGTCCTACACCATTCTTGCGGCAATGTTTGCGCAGGTTGGCGAGATCCTTGGGATCGCGGAGGGTATGCTTCCCCACCGCCAGCCAACTCTCATTAGCCGGATACTGCCCGAGTTGCCGAATGGCCGGTACCGACCGTAATAAGCGAAGTTGGATGCGCATCACCAAATAGTACAATAGCCCGTTACTTCCAACCAGCGCCAGCAACAATACGGTCGGGTTCCATCCTTCCTGCAAGCCTCGGTAACCGAGGTAGGTGGTGAGCAGGACTATCAATAGGAGCCGAAGCAGCCAGCCGGCACCCTTTTCACCGTGCTTGCTTAACCGCAGCTGGCGAATCGTGGTCCGGCTTTTTGCCTCCACTACCACTACGTAGGGCCGTTTCGGTGCCCGCATAAAGGCGAGCAGTACATCCGCCCGTTTCAGTTTCGTGTAGGCCTCCGTACTAACGTAGGCTGTGCGGCGACGGTAATAGTCCTTATTTATTCGCTCGGCGACCGATTGCTGGATGAATCGCTCCGATAACGGCTTCCCCATGCGCAAATTTAAATAAAATGTGGTTTAAACTTTAAATAATGAACAGATTGTTTTAATATTGTTGCCGGATGGTAGGTGCCGCAATACGCAGCACATGCTGGTTAAAACATTCGCGAGCGCCGTTCAGGGCGTGGACGCACGGTCGATCATTGTAGAGGTAAACGCAGGCGGGCCCGTTCCGGAAAACAAACCGTGGTATAACGTCATCGGTTTGCCCGACAATGCGATCCGGGAGGGGAGCTACCGCATAGAAACCGCCCTGCGTAACAGCGGCTACCGTAACCTCCGCATGCGAACGGTCATCAATCTGGCTCCGGCGGACGTACGAAAAGAAGGGGCAGCCTACGATCTGCCCATCGCGGTGGCCTACCTCCGTGCTACCTCCCAGATCCCCGACGCCCGGGTCGACGAATTCATGATGATGGGGGAGCTTTCCCTCGGCGGCCAGGTCCGGCCGATCAAGGGGGCTCTTCCCATCGCCATCAAGGCACGACAGTTGGGCTACAAGGGCATGCTGCTGCCCCGGGAAAACGCCCGGGAGGCCGCCATCGTAGACGGGATAGAGGTATACGGCGTCAGCACCTTACGGGAGGCGGCGGAATTCATATCGGGCCAAACGGAGTTGTCACCTACCGAGGTCGATACCCGGGCGGAGTTTTTCCGCGACCGGATGGCTTTCGACGTCGATTTTAGTGATGTACGAGGACAGGAGAATATCAAGCGAGCGCTCACTATCGCCGCCGCGGGCGGGCACAACGTTATCCTGGTCGGTCCGCCGGGAGCCGGTAAAACCATGCTGGCAAGAAGGTTGCCGACCATTCTGCCGCCCATCAGTCTCCGGGAAGCGCTGGAAACGACTAAAATTCATTCGGTCGCGGGCATCTTACCCGAGGCGGCGGCGCTGATCACCAACCGCCCGTTTCGCTCCCCGCACCATACGATCAGCGATGTGGCGCTGGTAGGGGGAGGAAGTTTTCCCTGCCCCGGCGAGATTAGCCTGTCCCTCAATGGTGTCCTCTTTCTGGACGAGCTGCCGGAGTTCAAGCGAAGCGCCCTGGAGGTGATGCGGCAACCGATGGAGGAGCGGCGTATCGTCATCAGCCGGGCGCGGATAACGGTGGAGTTCCCGTCCAGCTTCATGCTTATTGCCAGTATGAATCCCTGTCCCTGTGGTTACTTCAATCACCCGGATAAGGAATGCAACTGCAGCCCCGACGTGGTCAAACGCTACCTGAACCGGATCAGTGGGCCGCTGCTGGACCGCATCGATCTGCACGTCGAAGTAACCCCCGTGCCGCTTGACAAGCTGACGGCGGAGCCAGTGGACCCGGTGGAGAAGAGTGAAGTGATCGCCGGTCGGGTACAGGCTGCCCGGGCTATACAGGAGGAGCGATTTACCAACCACCGGGGTGTATACTGCAACGCCCAGATGCCCAGCCGCCTACTCCGGCAACATTGCCGGCCAGGGGATGCGGGAAATAAGTTGCTGCGTATGGCGATGGAAAAGTTACAGCTGAGTGCCCGGGCGTACGATCGGATTCTGAGGGTGGCCCGCACCGTCGCGGATTTGGAGGGGAAACCCGAGGTCAGCCCGGCCCACTTGGCGGAAGCGATCAATTTCAGAAGCCTGGACCGGAGTAGCTGGGGAGAGAAGCACTAGCTACCGGCTTTCCCGCATCCGGACGATCTTGACCTCCACCCGTTGGTTGCGCTCGTTGCATTCGGGGGTATCCTCGATGCATACCGGTCGGTTGCGTCCGTAACCCCGCGGCGTCATGCGGGTGCCGCCGACGTTCAGGTCGTTCAGGTACTGGACCACGCTTACCGCGCGCTCTTCACTGATTCGTTCGGCAAAGACCGGCCCGGCCCGGTAACTGGCGTGGCCACCAATCTCGACCACTACGTCGGAGTTGGCTAGCAGGAAGTTAGCGATCTCTTCCAGGGCTTGCTCGCTTTCGCGTTCCAGCTCCGCGCTGTTGGCTTTAAACTTGATGTCCTCGATGGCGAATACTTGTCCTACCCGGAGCTGGCCTTCGGTTTGTCCGAGTTTGATGGTCGGACCCGCTGGCTTCTCGCGGCTGACTTGTGGCCGACTGTTTGGCTGACGTGTAGGCCGGGGTTCCGTTTCGGGCCGGGGCGCAGGCTCGGGTTCGTTGGTGGCGATGACTTCCGGAGCGGGATTATTGATGTCACAGGCCACCGGCGTCAACGGCTGAATGTTGTCTACCAGTACGTTCCCGTTGTAGGGAAACAAGATCGGGGTATTATAGTACGCTTCCAGGATGATATGGGTGTAGTCCTGCTCGGGTTCCAACTTAATGGTATACTCGCGCCAGTCGCCATTATCGACCACCGGGCTTTTACCGATGACCGCACCCAGGTCACAGTTACCGTACCCGCCGCGGATCTGTAGTCGCGCGGGCGTATCGTAGTTCACCTCGGTTTCCGTGAGCCGGCTCTGGGAGCGGTAGACATCTGACTTGGCGAGGTGGACGCGTAGCTCGTAGCACTGACCGGCGACCATGGCATTGCTCATACGCTGGCTCACGCGTTCGTAGGTATCGTTATCCCGGACCACCATACCCAGGTAGGTATACTGGTGGAACGCCGGTTTACGGACGTCAAACTCCCGGTGGGGTTCGGGCTGCACGTCTACCGCGGATTCACCGGGAAAGCCACAGTCGGTCCAACCGCGCGGCGGCTCGCTGACGCGGGGAATATCTTCGAAGGAAGGGTTGGTCAAAAAGATCGCCACGTCATCCTGCGCCGCAAGCGTCGTGCAGAACAGCAGAAACAGGGGAACGAATAGATAGTGCATTGCGTGTCGATTGTGTCGGCTGGGTGAACATCCGGCTACCGGCTCCAGCTTAGTCATAGTAACCTGTTAACGCCCCAACGAGCAAAATGGTGCAAAGAGAATGTTACCGTCCGCAGGTTATCCAACGGTACTGAAATATGCGAAAATTCGACTATTCCCTCGACTACGACAACCTCAATCTCCGCAAGCAGCCCGACCTCTACGTGATTGGCCGGGGCGAGCAAGGCGTTCTCTCAGTGGAACCCTACAAGTCGGAAATCCTCCCCCACTGGCGGTTCAAGGATCCCGATATCGCCCGAGAATCTTCGGAGAAGATCTATCGGCTATTTCTCGATTACCTCGAAAACAGGGACTTCGTCGGAGCGGACATGGCCCGCAAGTTCCTGCAAATGGGCTACACTCGTGCCCGCCGCTACGCCAATTACCCAGGCGGGAAGAAGTACAAAGGTCCCGTCCCCGATGACAAGAAGGGGCAAAGCGGTGCCCACGGTCGAACGCAGCACGAGCGCGGTCCGGAAGACCCGGTCAAAGCCGAATCCGCCCGCATCTTCAAAGCCAAATGGGAGGAAGCCAAAACCCACCCCGATTACCTGGCACAAAAGGAAGCCTTCATAGAGAAGTACGGATAGCCAGTCCTCATACCCCAGTCCCCACCTACTCACCCCTGACGCCCACTACCAGCCGGCGAAGCCGGCCACTAACCCGGCGAAGCCGACTACCAAACGGCGAAGCCGATTACTAATCGGCGAAGCCAACTACTAACCGGCGAAGCCAACTACTAAACAACTAACACCCTACCCAACCGCTCCAGCATCCCCACACACCCCTCCAGCTGCGCCACCGCCACGAACTCGTTCGCCCGGTGTGCCTGCGCGATATCCCCCGGTCCGCAAATCACGCTATCAAAGCC
>JBASAV010000529.1:0-4009 GCA_049650785.1 Lewinella sp.
CCATCATTGGTCGGCTCGGCCTCTACGAACCCGTCACCTACATGAACGAAGTGACGGATTCCCTCTTTACCATCAATCTGGGAGAAGTGACCCCCACCGAGCCCTGGGTAAAGATTCGCCTGGAAAGCGGTAAACAGGGGTGGGTCTACGGTGCCGGCGTCAGCTTCTACAAGTACAAACTGGAGGGCGTCATCAACTAAAACGCACAAACAGATAACCGATAACTCACAACTATAAACCCTCCACTTGCCCCATGAAACTATCCCAACCCACCACCGCCGCCAACTTAGCCGAGCAATTTGGCGCGGAATTATTGGGCGACGGAGCGCTGGAGGTAACGGGGCTCAACGAGATTCATCACGTCGAAGCCGGGGACCTCTGCTTCGTCGATCACCCCCGCTATTACGCGGCAACCCTGGCCTCCGCGGCATCGGTGATCCTCATCGATCAATCCCACCCGTGCCCGGATGGTAAAGCCCTTTTGGTCCACCCGCAACCCTTCGCGGTTTACAACGGGCTGGTCTGGGGCCAACGCCCGCGTGACGAAGGGGAAGAGGGAGATGCTCCCCGGGTAGGAGCGGGTACCTACGTCGCTCCCGGAGCCTACCTGGGCCGCGGTGTCGTGGTTGGAGAGCACTGCCATATCGGACCGAACGCCGTCATTGGCGACGGCTGCACGCTCGGCGACCGGGTAGTGGTGAGTGGGGGCACGGTGGTCGGCGGGGAAGCATTCTACTTCAAACGAAATACGGAAGGACTAATTCCCTGGCGCAGTGGGGGCAGCGTTCACCTGGCGGACGACGTTTTCCTGGGCCCGTGCTGTACGATTTCGCGGGGTGTTTCCTCGACGACGGTCATCGGTGCCGGCAGCAAGCTGGACGCGCAGGTGCAGATCGGCCACGATTGCCAGATCGGCCGGCACGTACAGATGGCCGCCCAGGTAGGCGTAGCGGGCAACTGCACCATCGGGGATTGGTCGATCCTACAGGGACAGGCCGGTATCGCCCAGAACGTCAACATGGGCGAGCGCACCGTCATCATGGCCCAGAGTGGGGTCGGCCGCGATCTCGAGGGCGGTAAGAGTTGGTTTGGGTCCCCCGTACAGGAAGCACGAAAGGCTTTCCGGGATCTGGTTCAGCTGCGGAAATTAGGCGACAAAGCCTGAGTCTGATGTGACCTGCCGGCTTCCTGCTCGTCCGATTTGTACGTATAATTGTTAGTAATTAGGTATGGCTGAAGTACTGGACATAACGGTAGAAGAGCAGACAGCGATCGAGAATGCCTACGAGGACATGATCGCCAGTTTGCGCACGTCTTACTCCCAGGAGGACCGGGACCAGATGAACCGCGCCTTTCGGCTGGCGAACTACAGCCACCGCCACCAGCGTCGCAAATCGAAGGAGCCCTATATCTTTCATCCGATCTCCGTGGCGAAGATCTGCGCCGAAGAGATCGGACTGGGCCCGACGGCTATCTGTGCCGCTCTCCTGCACGACGTGGTGGAGGATACCCCGGTGACCATCGAGGAACTGCAGGAACAGTTTGGTGATCGCATCGCCCAGATGGTGGGCGGCCTCACCAAGCTCGACAGTGCTTATCAGAGCGAGAGCAAACAGGCCGAGAACTTTAAGAAGGTGCTGAGTACGCTTATCGTGGACGTACGCATCGTGCTGATCAAGATGGCCGACCGTCTCCACAACATGCGGACCATCAGGAGCATGCCCGAGCACAAACAGCTCAAAATCGCGGCCGAGACAAGCTACATCTACGCCCCACTGGCGCACCGCCTCGGTCTGTACAACTTCCGTTCGGAGTTTTTGGACCTCTGTATGAAGGTGCTGGAGCGGGATGATTACACCGCCGTGGCGCGCAAACTCCAGGAGACCAAGGCCGCCCGCGAGAAATACATCGAAAGCTTCATTTCCCCGCTGCGGTCCAAATTGGATGAACTTGGGTATAGCTACCGAATTTTTGGCCGGCCCAAATCCATCTACAGCATCTCTAACAAGATCAAGAAGAAGCAGGTCCCCTTCGAGCAGATTTACGACCTGTTTGCCGTACGCGTGATCCTGGACGTACCCCGGGAGAAAGAAAAGCTAGCCGCGTGGGCCGCCTACAGTACCATCACGGATGCCTACCAGGCCGTGCCCTCCCGCCTGAAGGACTGGATCACGATCCCCAAATCAAACGGTTACGAAAGCCTGCACACTACGGTGGTCGGACCGGGTGCCCGCTTTGTAGAGGTACAGATCCGCAGCGAGCGCATGAACGAAATCGCCGAGCGCGGTTTCGCCGCCCACTGGAAGTACAAGGGGGTCAGTAATCAGCGGGACGTGTACGAGCAATGGTTCGAAAGCGTTCGGGATATCCTCGAAAATCCGAATAGCGATACCGTCCAGTTCCTGGGTGATTTCCGCGCGAACAGCTTCTTCAACGAGGAGGTGTACGTGTACACGCCAGACGGTGATATGAAGGCCTTGCCGAAAGGATCGACGGCGCTTGACTTTGCCTTCAGCGTCCATAGCATGGTGGGTTACCACTGCCAGAGTATCCTTTGCGACGAGCGGATCGTACCGATGTCCTACGTCCTGCGCAACGGCGACCGCCTGAAGGTCAATACCAATCCGCAGCAGAAGCCGAATCCCAACTGGCTGGATATGGTGAAGACCGGCAAGGCCAAGGCTAAGATCCGCCAGTCGCTCAAGGAGGAAAAACGCCAGCAGGGGGAACTGGCCAAGGAAGCCCTGCACCGCAAATTGAAGAAGCTGCACGTAGAGGACGAACGGGCCGCCGTGGAGATTTTAGCCAGGCATTGGACGGAAGGGAGTCACGTCGACCTTTTCTATGACCTCGGACGTGAGGCGCTCAGTATCGCACAGATTTTGAAGCCCTTCGAAGTGGACCACGGGAAGCTGACCATCGCTTTACCTGCGCCCGCCGCACAAGAAAAAGAACCCGACAGCAAAAGCCGCCGGAACGGCGCCAACCGCCTCAAGGGCACTACCAAGCTCCTCATCAACGGGGAACCCGGCGACCAGCTCGAATACACCATGGCAAGCTGCTGTAATCCCGTGCAGGGTGACCAGGTATTCGCCTACCTCACCTCCAATGCCGGACTGAAGATACACCGGGTGATCTGCCCCAATGCGGAGAACCTGATGGCCAACTACGACTACCGCATAATGAAGGCGGAGTGGGTAAGTACCACCGACCATAGTTTCGTGGCGGAACTGGAACTGACCGGCCTCGACAGTGGCAAGGGGGTCATCGAAACCATCAGCCACGAGATCACCCAGATGGACCTGGATATACGAAGCTTCAATATTGCCGCGGAGAGCGGGCACTTCACCGCCAAGATCAGCCTGCTGGTCCGGAACACGGACCAATTGCGGCTGGCCTCCAGGGCATTGCAAAACTTAGATAACGTCTCAACCGTTTCCCGGGTAGAATAAAGATTCTCTTTTACAACGCATGCAATCCAATCCAACCACCGACATTCAGCAGGTCAAGGACATCTTTTCCGAGCATTTGCGCGAGCGCAAGGCCCGCCGGACCCCGGAGCGGTTTGCTATTCTGGAGGAGATCTATAATCGGGACGACCACTTCGACGCCGAGTCGCTCTACATTCACATGAAGACCAACAACTACCGGGTGAGCCGGGCGACGGTCTACAATACGCTGGAGCTGCTCGTCAGCTGTGATCTGGTGAAAAAACACCAGTTTGGCAAGAACCTGGCCCAGTACGAAAAGAGCTACGGCTACAAGCAGCACGATCACCTGATTTGCAACACTTGTGGACGGGTCACCGAGTTCTGCGATCCCCGCGTGCAGCAGATCAAGAACATGATGGGTGACATCCTCAATTTTAGAGTGACGGGCCACAGCCTGAATCTATACGGGGAATGCGCCGGTGCCTGCGAGCGTACGCAATAGTCGATTTTCCACTTACCTCACCTTAATTAGCTTGGTTTTCCGAACCGGGGACCCGCTTAAATTGCTAGATTAGCAT
>JBASAV010000530.1:0-3913 GCA_049650785.1 Lewinella sp.
TGCGGCGGGACGCTCTCCAATAAGCGCCTTCAGTTTCTTGCGGGCGAGGAAAATGCGGCTTTTGACGGTGCCGATAGGAATGTTGAGGTAGCTGGCGATCTCCTTGTACTCGTAGCCCCGGTAGAACATCAGGAAGGGGACGCTATAAATTTCGCTGATTTGACGCAGCTTGTCTTCAAGCTCCTCCATACGCATATTCATCTCGCCACCATTGGCGATCGCGCTTTTGTTTTCAACGGCAAACAGGAAGCTTTCAACTGGCTCGTTGACGTGCTTGCGGCTTTTCATCTTCCGGTACCGGTTGATGTAGGTGTTGCGCATGATAGTGGATGACCAACTCTTAAAATTGGTTCCCATGGCAAATTTATCCCGGTGCTTGTAGGCGCGAAAAATGGTTTCCTGCATAAGATCCTGCGCGTCCTCGTAGTTGCGGGTAAGGCGAAGTGCAAACGAGAAAAGGATGTTCTCGAGACGGTCCATTTCGGACATAAATTGCTGGTTGGTCATGCTAAAGCTTAAAAAAGTGTGTAAAAATCTCAAATGCACTCATTACAACTACATCAAAAGCCATGCCAACGCTACATTACTCTGCTGTTCAGTCGCTTAACTGGCTAAACAACATATTTAAGTTAGTTTAATTTAGCGAATTGATGAAATACAATACCCGTTGATATTAGCGATTGCCTAATTTTGGTCGCCATGACGGGCAAGTAACTAACAATGCGCTGTATGTGCGAACATGCAGCGACAGACCTCGTTAATCCGACCAAAGCTTTACATCCCTCCCGTTAGACGTACACCCACAACACAATCGAGTGCGAATCGAGCCTGATAGCTCGGACCAATCCGGCATCCCATCCATGCAAGGGCAAAACCTTACACAAATCAATGATGACAAGGTCAACGAAGTGTTGACTCACTCTGGCTTATCGGTACTGCTGATAACCTCCACCTGGGATGGTCACGGTATCATTATGCGGACGTTGCTGGAAGGCTTGTCTAACCGTTACACCAAGGTTTTCTTTGCCGTGGCCGACGTAGAGGCCTCGCCCCGGATCTGCAAAGTTTTTAATGTCACTAATCCTCCCGGCTTATTACTCGTTAAGGATGGTGAGCTTATCGAGCGGACTACCGGCGCCGTGGGCGGCAGTAGCATCATGGAAATGATCGAACGTAATTCTTAAGATTAATACCCGAATCAGTGAGCGAGGATATCTTTAAGGTCTTCATATTGGAAGACATGCCGGTCGACCTGGAACTGGTGAAGCGGCAAGTGCGGAAGTTCAATCCTAACGTGCTGTTTGCTGTGGCCAAACACCGTGCGGAGTTTCAGGAAAAAGTCGTGATGTTCCAACCGGACATCGTTTTATCCGACTATAATCTACCCGACATGAACGGACTGGAGGCATTGCTCTACGTTCGCGAACACCTGGACAGTACCCCCTTTGTATTCATCACGGGTATCCTCAACGATGAGGAAAAAGTGGCCGAGGCCGTGCTCACCGGTGCTTCGGGATACCTACTAAAGGAAAACCTCCGCAACCTTCCCGAATTGTTGACTACGGTAGTCAAACAGAACGAACAGGCCATGGCCCAACGGGAAATTGACTGGGAACGCCGCAGAAGCAACCAGATCAAGCTTCGTAAAAGTATTGCCCATCTGCGTAAGGCCAATTTTGCCGGCAGTGATGAAATTGCGCTTAGTCTTCAGGAAGTAGCGGATAATCTAGGATAAGCTGCGTTCTAACGCGCTTTTGCACGGGCAAGGCAGATCCGCTGGTGGAACCGGTAGTACGGTAATGCTACAAACAGGCTAGGATCGCTTTCTTACGAGACAGAAACCGTTTCTACGAAGGTCTGATCGATGTCCTGCTCCGTTTCCAGTTGTGAGGCAAACGAGATTGCTCTGCCTTCGTTGGTCTTCACGATATTCTCAATCAGCCGGTTGTATTCAAGCATGTGATTGATGAAGGTGAGGAAGTTATCGATATCGCCTACGGGCGTGTCGCTATTCACCTCATTCATCTTCTTCTTGAATTCGTAGAAGACTTTAAAGCCGTCGAGCATCCGATGAATCTTTCCGGATAGCTGGGCGATCTCGTCAACGGAAGTAGAGGGTAATCCCTGCTCTTTCCGATGACCATTCACAGCTCCGGTCAGGTGAGCTTGTTTCAGGTCGGTAATCACTAAATCCTCGAGCGGGACGGAAAAGTACATCGCCATCTCGTTGATGAGCGCGAGACGTGGTTCTACATTTTTCGTTTCGTAAGCAGCGATATTACTGCGCTTGACCCCAAGGTCATCAGCCAGTTGTTGCTGCGACAGTTTCCGCTGCTTGCGTAGAAACTTTATGTTGCTGGATAAAAAGTTCAACTTCCGGGGTTAAGATTGAGAAAGGAGGTGGCTTAAAGATAAGGTTTAAACGTTGGATCTTTACTTCACATTATGCAAATTTTGATAAAAAAAAACACCAAAGTCAAAATTTAGCTCTCCGTTACCCGTTGCCCCCCCCAAATCCCTCTGAATATTTAGGTTCTATAGGTAAATAACGAACATCTCTTAGGCTGGTACGATATAATTGTGTGCGTCATTATCGATGCTCGTTAACTTAAAATTTCCTCACAATGAACGATAATAACAGCTCAGGAAAAGGATGGGCACTTGGATTTGGACTTCTCGCCGGTATCGCGGTGGGGTATTATCTAAACTCCAATGAAGGCCGTTCCATGCAACGCAAGGCACGTGCTCAGTTCGATGAGTACGGCAACCAGATCAATCAGTATAGCCAGGACGTATCGACCAAAGCTAACAAGATGGTTGAAGACGCCAAGGTGAAAGGACAGGATTATCTGAACCAAGCCAAAACGAAAACTAACGAACTGACCTCGCAGGCGAAAGTCAAACTGGAGGAAGGTAAGGAATGGGCTTCCACGCAGGCTGATTCAGCCCGGAGCACCATTGACAAGAAAACCGCTGCCGCTAACCAAAGCGCTCACTCCGCCGTCAACACGGCTGAGACCAGCTTCAATCGGGGAGTCAATAAGGCGGAACGCAAGATGGACGAGAACCGCGAGAAGATCGATCGTACCACTACCGAGAGTTAGTAGTTCGCTCGGCTTTATCAGCAAGCCTTTCCACATTACGGCCATGCAATGTCACCACCACTGCATGGCCGTTTCTATATAAACGAACCCCCATGCAGGCAAAAGAAGAGTTACTCGAACAGTTAGGTGAAAGCTACGGATACGTTAATCGGCTGATCGAGAAGAAAATCGAATATTTCAAGCTGAATCTGGCCGAAACTTCGGCGAATACCATTTCCGGGATTGTGTCCGGAGTCGTTTTAGCGGTTGTAGGATTGATTACCCTGGTCTTTTTGCTTATCACCCTGGGTTTCGCTCTTTCGCTTGCCTTCGATAATTTCGTCTATGGATTTGGTGCGGTGGCACTCCTTCTGCTGATCATATTTATCCTGGTGTTGGCCCTGAAGGATACCCTCATCACGAACCCGGTCGTCAGTAAGGTGATTTCCAAATTTTTTGAACACGACGGAAAAGAAGTCTGATATGATACGCAAATCCAAAATCAAAACCCTGGACGAACTACAACGCCGCAAGAAGCAAGTGCGAATGGAGACGGAGCTTGCTAAGCGGGAGTTCGCCCATTCTATCGGCACTACCCGTGGCAACGCCGGAAACTTTCTGCTTAAAAAAGTAGCGGCCCCCGCTGGTGGAGCCGTTGTCGGACTTATGTTCCTCAACAGCATTCTCTCCTCCGGTAAGAAGCAGCCGGTCATCAAAGAAACCAAGGTTATTCACGAGTATCCGGATGGAACACCGTACACACCGGGGAAGCGCAGACCCGTCAAGCGTAGCCGGCTTAAGACCTTAACTGGCCTAGCCGGTTCATTACG
>JBASAV010000531.1:0-5256 GCA_049650785.1 Lewinella sp.
GCCTTCCACCGGAATGGCCTGACCCGACAATCACCCTCGCGGGCACCGAACACCGGCATTTTTCGTACGGAGAGGATTGGCAGGCCGCCCTGCTGGAAGCACCCGCCGGGGGATTCTTCGCCCAACGGGCGGTGGATGATTTTCTGAATGGATTCGCCGCGGATAGCCCGACCTATCCGGTGTCCGTGGTAGTCGGCTACGATCCGATCTTCACCGACGATCTGAGCTACCACTACCGGGATTTACCAGCGGGAAAACAACTCTACTATCTGCGGGATGAAGACTGTTTGTCCGCACTGCCGGACCAGTGGTACGGCACGGGTGTAACCGGCGACTGCCTGCCTGTACCGGGCGAAGTAGAGACTCGTGCATACCCAGATCAGGCAGCGCCTCAGGCCTACCTGGCGTCCGACGGCAAGGGAAGCCTGATTCGTAACCTTGACCATAGCCCAAAAGAGATGGCAGACAAATCCTCCAAATGGGAGGCCGCCGCCATGCAGTACAATCGGTACTTAGTCAACAGACAGGCGGGAAAAACGGATTATGCACCCTGGCTGGCCGAAGTAAGATCCAGTTTTGAGGACCGAATCCTGATGCCCACGACCGCCTTCATCGTCGTTGAGAACGAAGCCCAGCGCGAGGCCCTCCGCCGGAAGCAGGAGCAAGTGCTGTCGGCCGATCCGAATTTTGACCTCACCGAAGCGACGGAGATGAGCGAACCGGGATGGTGGGTCTTTCTACTGGCCCTCCCGTTCTGGATATGGTTTTCTCCTGCGCTCCGCCGCCCATAATTACAGTTCCTCCACGTGGTCCTTTACCCAGGCGGCCCGCTCGAGGATTGCCGCCTGTTCCTCAGAGCCCTTGCGTTCCCAGGTCTTATACATGAAGCCCATGCGGTAGTTACCTTCGAAGCGGTCGCGGTGCCGGTCGAGGAAGTCCCAGTAGAGGCTGTTGAAGGGGCAGCTCTTTTCACCGGTGCGCTTGGTGTGGGAGTAGTGGCAGTTCTTACAGTAGTCGCTCATCTTGTTGATGTAGTTGGCGCTGCTGCAGTAAGGTTTGGTGGCGATGAGGCCTCCATCCGCGCGCTGGCTCATGCCGCGGGTGTTCGTGATCTCGACCCACTGGATGGCGTCAATGTACACGCCCAGGTACCAGGCATCCACGTCGTCGGGGTGGGCACCGTAGATGAGGGCGAAGTTGCCAGTAATCATCAATCGCTGAATGTGGTGGGCGTAGGCGCGATCGAGACTCTGGTTGATGGCGTGGCTCAGGCAATTCATTTTGGTATCGCCGGTCCAGTACCAGCTCGGCAGGGCGCGGTCGTGCTCCAGGCTGTTGACGGTCTCGAATCCGGGCATCTGCGCCCAGTACACGCCACGCATGTACTCGCGCCAGCCAATGATCTGCCGAACGAAACCTTCGACCTGGTTAAAGGAGATGTGATCGGGATCTTGCTTCCACGCGTCCACCGCCGCATCGATGACCTCCCGGGGCGAGATCAGCTTGGTGTTCATCGCGAAACTGAGGTTGGCGTGGTAGAGTAGGGGATCCGCTTCGGTCATCGCGTCCTGGTAGGTACCAAAGTTGGGTAGCCGGTTTTCACAGAAATCTGTCAGGGCGTCAAGGCACTCTTCGCGAGTGACGGGGTAGGTGAACAGGTTGTTCTCGATGCGACCCATCGTCGGGATGTCGTGCGACCTGATCAACTCGACCACTTCCGTTGCATCGCGCTTAAAAACCGTGGCTTCCGGGAAGACGATGTCTTTGGGTAAACTGCCGCGATTATCCCCGTCGTAATTCCACTGGCCGGTTACCGGCTCTCCGTTGGCGTCCATCAGCACCCCGTGTCGCTTGCGCATCTCCCGGTAGAAAGTTTCCATGAGGTAGGTCTTCTTCCCCTCGAAGAGCTTGGCCACGTCATCACGGGTGGACATAAAATGCTCGGTATCATAACTTACTCCTCCAGCTTTTTCCAAAAATAATTTCAATTCCTGATCCAATCGCCATTCGTCGGGGAGTTGATACTCGAAGGTAGAAGCGCCGGTGTCATCCAATGTCTTCCGAAGGCAATCGGTGATGGTATCGAGATTATCGGATCGGGTTTCATCCAGGGTACGATAGTGGACCCGGTGCCCGAGTTCTTCCAGGCGCTTGGCAAAGGCGCGCATCGCGAGGAAGAAGCCGGTGATTTTCTGGATGTGATGTTCGCAGTAGGTAGCCTCCGAGTGGGTCTCATAGATGCAGTAAAGGGTATTCTGATCGGTCTCGGAAAACCAGGAATGTTTTTCGTTAAGCTGGTCGCCCAGGAGTAGGCGGACGCGTTTGGCGTTCATGGAAGTAACTGGCTGGTAAGTGATGTTTCAATAGCCGGGGGCGGCTTTTGTTGAAGCCTGGACCACCTCCATAGTGGCTACTTCGCCTTCGTCGTGAACCGGAAACAGCGTACGCTACCTCCCGGTAACGTACCGGAAATACGATCGGTTATAGCTAGAGATGCCTCATCCGAATAATTTGATGGACAAGCAAATAGATCGGTTGGATTCAAATAGTAATCGGGGAGTGGGATATCGATGGCTACACTCCGTTCACTAAAGTTGGCGAGGAATAAATATTCCGCTCCATTTATCTGACTCGAGCGCCACCAGTAGCACAGTCCCGTGTCCTCAATGATGACCCGATCAGTAGCTGCGAGTAAGTCACGCAAGACATCCGGGGCGAAGCGGTGCAATTTTTGTAGTTCCCAGAACAGCTCGAAGTTCTGTCCCCACTGCCAGGGTCCGGCTACGGATTTTGGGCCATTCCTCTCCTGGAAGACGTACAGTTTGGTGTACCGCTCGTTGGGGGCGGGGGAGAAATGGCGGTCGCGCTGCTCGAATCCCAGCGAATAGTAAAGGGGTAGACGACCGAGAAACAGCCCGGTAAAGAAGCGGGCGATCTCCCCGTGGTGGTGGAAGTGATCGAACCGGGGGTCGTCCTTGTCGCCGGTGATGACCGTAAACGCAGGGGTCACCGGCGTGACCTCGGCTATTTCCAAATACGATTCAAACTCCTCCAGAAATTCATCGGAGCCGGGTACCAGACTTTGCAGGTTGCCCAGGGTCACCTCCGCCTCGCTCGCCATAAGGTGCTGCACTTCATCCCCGTAGGCCATGTGGTCGGGCGGGGCCAGAAAGCTCTCGGCGAAGTAGGCGAAGTGCGGCGTGGTGGAGGCGATGCGGCGCTTGACCGCCAGCAGGGGATCGTAGTAGGCGTCGATCGTTTCGGGCTGACCGCCGGGACGCATCTGCACGTGTGACATATCGCCCCGCATGAAATCAAAATTGTAGCGCGACTGCTGGCCGGCGTATTGCCGCGTGAAGTAATCCCATACCTCCGGTCGGGGCCGGTCGAAGTCGATGGCCCAGTCCCGGTTGTCGTTTTTACGGTCGTAGAATTTGTAGCGGGTGAGCGGTCCGAATACCCGGCTCATCCCGGTCGGCTGCGTGATCCGGTAATCGCGCCAGCGACGCCCGGCTTCGTCGATGGTCAGCGCGGCGGGGTCGGGGTCCACTTCCAATCCCCGGTAGGGGGGGGCCATGGTGGCCGGCACGGGTTCCAGCCCCCGGTGGTAAAGGTAGTCGACCAACGATACGCGCCGGTCGCGTCTACCGTCTCGGTCTTCCGGTTTTCCGAAGAGGTGGAGTAAACGATCTTCCTCTGGCAGTTCCCGAAAGAAGGCATCGGGGTGAAGGTCCGTTCCACCGCCCATTTCTTTCAGCCAAGCGAGGATAGCCATCTCGGCCTCCTCGTGCAGATTCGCGCGGTGATCGAGAATGCGGAGATCCTCCCGGCGTAGCCATTCGAAGTAGGCCGGATTGGCCAGCACCATTTCGCTGTAGCGATCCGTATGGGGGATAACATCCATGCCTACCACTTTGCCCATTGCGTGCAGGAGGTTGATCACTACACGCAGTTGGTCTTCCGTAGTGGCCAATTGGGGGAACATCCGAACCGCCTCCAGATCGAAAAATTCGGTATTCAGCTGCCAGCTGGCCATGCCGTACAGGCTGCCTACCACGCCGGGTTCCCAGATCGGGAGAAGGTGGATTCCCCGGATGTGGTCCGGTAAGGTCAGGGCGTACTTCAGCAGGTTCCAGTATGATCCGATCGTGCGCACATTGACTCCGACGGTATGGCAGGATGTCAACCATTCCCCGTCCTCCCGATCGGTCAGGTGACTGGCCACGGTATTGCTGGGATCAATAGCCTGCCGGAAGTCTTCCGCTCCCAGCCGATCGTGGAGGATACGGGCCAGCTGGACACCGGAGTACGCCAATGACTGCTCCGGGGACAACCCGACCACGAACGACGTGATGCCCGCGGTGTAGTCGGCTACGGCCTCGTGTCCGTTCTGCCTCCACCACCGGGTATAGGTCGCCTGGTCCGTTACCATTACACCTCCTGTTCGAGCAGCTTGCGTAGCATGGCCTGGGTTTCCTTCGGCTCCGCGCTGCCCTTACTGGCCCGCATCACCTCGCCCATGAAGAAGCCGATGAGTCCTTTTTTTCCCTTGCGGTAGGCGGTCACCTTTCCCGGATTAGCGGCGACAACCTCCCGGGTGATCCCTTCCAGAAAATCGGCGTCGTTGTTCTGAATGAGCTCCAGTTGCTCGGCCCGCTCGCGGGGATCGCCGGGATTGGTCAGTAAGTCCGGCAGCAACCGGCTGGCCGCATTGGCGGCGCTAACGTCGCCGGTCTGAATGAGGGAGAGGACTGTATTGAAGTGTGCCGGTTTCAGATCAAGTGATCCGCCGCCGCTGAGGTGGGGGAGCACGCGGTTTACCCACATCTTCGCCAGGTCGGGAACGGATTCGGACGCTTCCGCGTAGGGTAGAAATTGCTCGTACCGCAAACGGTCTTCACTCAGGAGGGCGGCATCGGCGCCGTCGATGCCATAAGCGTTCAGGCGATCGTACGCCTCCCAGGGTAGGGCACCCAGGTGCTGCTCCAGTTTGGCTATGTACGCCTCCGTCAGGATGACCGGCGGCAGGTCCGGGTCGGGAAAGTAGCGGTAGTCGTGGGCGTTTTCCTTGTCGCGGAGAGGCGACGTGGTACCCGATTGCGGGTCGAACTGGCGGGTTTGCTGGATGACCGAACCGCCATCGTCGATAACACCGATTTGGCGGTCCACTTCGTAGGCGATGGCCCGTCGCGCGTAGCGCATGGAGTTCATATTCTTGATCTCACAGCGGGTGCCGAATTCGGTGGTGCCCTGCGG
>JBASAV010000532.1:0-2052 GCA_049650785.1 Lewinella sp.
CCAACCCTCAACCGCTGCATCAGCCTTACAGATTGCTGTGCTAAGACCTCCGTCTGAGTAGCCTGACCGGCCCGTTCATCCCTTGCGCTAAGATGAACGGTTTATCTGTCTTACAAACATATGAGGATCTCCGGTACGAACGAACCCGAGCGCAGCGAGGGACAGAAAGCCAGGCAAATCGAAAAAGTCGGACCCGAGGTCTTCAGCCCGTGAAATCCACGCTCTGCTGCCTGCCCTTCAGCGTAAAGGTCAACACATCCCAGGCTGCTTGACCATATGGTTTGAGCCCCCCGGTCCGAACGAACCCAAGCGCAACGAGGGACAGAAACCAGGCAGCGGCAAAAAGTCGAACCGGAGGTTCTCCACCCGTGAAATCAGCTATTCGACGGTGATATCCGCGACCCGCTGCCGGCGATGGGGAGAGAGGATAAGCACCCGATAGGCACCTGGCTCGAGTGCGAGGGCCCGCTCGTCCTCGGTGGAAGTTTCCACCACGTCCCGGGGTACTACCTGGGCCATATCATCATCGGGGCGGTAGGCTTGCAGGAGATAAGGCCCTTCGATATCCATATCGTCGAGCTCCAGGTAAACCGGTATGCGGTCGAAGGTGAAGACATAGTCCGGCCGGCCGTGGCGGTACTCCGTGCGGGGATGAAAGACGTAGCGATCAAACCAGCGGACCTCGTCGTCGAAGTTCCAGTGGTCACCGGTTCCGTTCACGAACACGCTCGGCTCGGCAACCACGGCGGCGCGGTACTCATATCGCTCCAGCGTGGTGTCGGCCATTTCACGAAAATGCGTCTGATTGATGGTCAGCGGATCCAGCCCGATAGTATCCGCCAGCCGCGGCGCCATGGCCCTTCCCCAACTGCCGCCCAGTACGCCTTCGTTGGCATGGGCATAACCGACATGCAGGAGAAGTTTGTCCTGGGGATGCGCAGTCCGGTACCCGACGATATTCTCCATCTGCTTCGTTTCCCGGTCAGCCGGGGTGTCACCGCTCTGGTGGTCGGCCTCGTAACCGAACAGCTGAAATCCGATGTCACGCGCGTATTGCACCATCGCGGCAAATTGGGGGTCGCGCGTGTAGTACCCACCGGCAGTCGTTGGATAGGGCATGGCGGCAATGAGGGAATCCGACCCGGGATAGTTGGCCAGGGTTTCCAACCCGAAATGCCGGTAGCCTCGTTCGTATAGACCGTCAAGTAGAGATCGGGTAAACACCCGGTGGCGGGGCTCGTGGTGCGCTTCGTTGATGATGACGATCTGGTGGTCTTCGGCGTCCTTCAGCAGCGAGGCGACCGCCGGTACGGCCGCAAAGCTATCGACGAATCGCTCGTAGCGCTGGGTGTCCATGCCCATGACCGGCATTTGGTCTTCCATCGCCGCCGTCGCCTCTTTGGCAAAGCCGGCGAACGAGAACAGGTTTCCGGTCATTCCGGGATGGTAGCCTTCGCGGGTCGTATCGGTAATCGTTTGTTGGTGGAGGTAAATCGGCCCGCCCCCGGGAAATACCACCGAGATGGTATCCAGTTCCGGTGTGATTCGCAAGGCCTGTCCGCGGCAGAGCACCCCACCCGCCAGGCAAAGCAGAAAAAGTTGGTATCGTAGCATATTGTCCCGATGCACATACTCACGAATTAGTTGGATGGTGATCATGGTTAGCGTGCCGTATTACTGATGAAGGCCACCTTCGTGCCGTCGGGCGACCAGCTCGGTACGTTAATGGTACCCTGGCCTCCATACAGGTAAGCAACGATACGCGGCTCTCCCCCACCGGCCGGCATCAACCGGAGCGTGACGTGCTTGTAGAAGGGATGCTCGGCGGGGTCCACATCGGTTCCGAAGCTCAGGAAAATCACCTTCTCGCCATCGGGGGAAAAGTGGGGAAACCAGTCATTATAGTTATCGTCGTTGGTCATGCGGGTCGGGTTGCTACCGTCCGCACCCATCCGCCAGAGCTGCATCCTGCCGCTGCGGTCGCTGTTGAACCAGATGTATCGGCCGTCCGGGCTGAATTCAGGGCCGTCGTCCAGACCCGGGGTATCGGTC
>JBASAV010000533.1:0-2700 GCA_049650785.1 Lewinella sp.
ACTCAAAACCATGGAACGGAGCAACTGGCTGGGCCCGGTTCTCCAGCTAGGTCCGGTTCAAAGCTACCTCAAGAAAAAGATCGAAGCCCGGCCCGCCGGACCAAGCGACGAGCAGCGTGCCAAAGCAGCGTCCTATATATACGGGGAGGTAAAGGACGTAAGTGGCCGCACCGTAGCCGCCCGCCTCCGCACGCCGGAGGGATATACGCTTACCGGGATCACCAGTCTGATGATCGTCCAGCGGGTGCTGAACGGCGAAGCGAAAGCTGGCTACCAAACGCCGGCGGGCTTGTTTGGGGCTGACTTTATTCTGGAGGTGGAGGGAACGGAGCGGGAGGATATTCGGGTTTGAAGGGACACTGCTAGGTCGAACACCGCGCCCTCCGAGGTTAAAACCGGACTCTCCGAGGTCTTACAGACACTCGGAGGTCCTGTA
Source organism: Lewinella sp. (assembly GCA_049650785.1). Lineage (GTDB taxonomy): Bacteria > Bacteroidota > Bacteroidia > Chitinophagales > Saprospiraceae > Neolewinella. The sequence goes on from JBASAV010000533.1 coordinate 437, forward strand.
CTTTTCGTCTGGCGGAATAATGGTGACACCGAGTAGGGGTGACCGTACGAGTGGGCTACTTGTGCGTGCGTTGAAGGTCGGACCGGAGGTCCCTGACCCTTTACTGCTGTAGCTAATAAGATTTACTTAACGCGTCGACAGTAATCTCTCCGCCCCGCCAACCGTTTAATCGCCTAAACCCTACTGACCATGATCCGTATATTCTACCTGTTGGTTGCTGCTGTCCTCTTCGCCGTCCCGGCAAACGCACAATTTGGCAAACTTGGAAAATTAGCTGATAAGGCCGAAGGCGTCCTTCGCGGCGATAGCCCGCTGAGCAATGAGGAAGTAGGCAAAGCACTTAAGGAGGCCCTGGATCAGGGCGTCGGCCAGGCCGTTACCAGTCTGTCCGCCCAAAATGGCTATTATGAAAGCCCCTACAAGATCCTATTGCCGGAGGAGGCGCAGGCCATCGTCAACAGGGTGAGTGCACTGCCTGGTTTTAACAACATCGAGCAGGACCTGACCGAGCGAATCAACCGCGCCGCCGAACTGGCCGCCAAGAAAGCAACTCCCATCTTTGTGGATGCCATCAAGGGTCTCACCTTCAAGGATGCCATGAACCTGTTGATGGGGGAAAAGGACGCCGCAACCCGCTATTTGGAGGGCAATACCTCTACGGCGCTGACCGGTGAGTTCCAACCCGTCATCCGGGCGGCGCTTGACGAAGTGAACGCCAACGAAATATGGAACCGTGTTGTAACAGCGTACAATAAAATTCCACTGGTCAAAAAAACCGAGCCTGAACTGGACGTTTACGTCACTTCCCGCGCACTGGACGGAATGTTTGGTTTGATCGAAGTTAAAGAAACGGAATTGCGGGAAACCCCCGCCCTGCGCAATACTGAATTGTTGCGCAAAGTTTTTGCCCGTCAGGACGCGAAGTAATTGTTAGAGCGGCATCGCCTCACCTGGAAAGGTTAACATTAGGTTAACGTGAAGGTCGGAAATCCTTTCGACCTTTGCAGCCAATTACACCGGTATACGCCGGGACCTAATCAACCAAACTTCTTCCATAATGAGGTTTTATACCGCATCTTTCACTGCCTTGTTAGTGATGCTGCTGTCCGTTAGTGCAGCGGCGCAGGGCGTGACTACTTCTTCCATCACCGGCCGTCTGACCGACGCCTCGACGGGCGACGCCCTGATCGGAGCTACGGTGCAGGCTGTCCATAACCCATCCGGCACCACCTACGGAAACGTAACGGACGAGGATGGCTTTTTCCGTCTGCCGGGACTACGCGTCGGCGGCCCTTACACCATCACCGCTACGTACGTTGGCTACGATCCGGTCATCCAGGAAGGAATCAACCTGAACCTCGGGCAGGGTTTCACCTTCAACCGGGAGTTAGGTTCCACCGGTGTCAACCTGGAAGGAGTTACCGTGGTGGGCAACCGGTCCGATATTTTCGACGGCAAGCGTACCGGTCAGGAGACCTCCATCAGCGAACAGCAGATCAACGTGCTGCCAACCGTTAGCCGGTCCATCGCTGACTTCGCACGCCTTAACCCGCTGGCCAAGATCGATGAGGGAGATGACGGTTTCGGCATTCAGATTGCCGGCCAGAACAACCGCTTCAATGCCATTTACATCGACGGTGCCGTTAACAACGATGCCTTTGGTCTTTCCGGTTCGGGTACGAATGGTGGCCAGACCGGTGTTTCGCCAATCTCGCTGGATGCCGTTGAGCAGTTTGTGGTTTCCACCGCGCCCTACGATATCCGACAGAGTGGATTTGCCGGTGGTGCCATCAGCGCCGTTACTCGCTCCGGTACCAACAATTTCGAAGGATCCGCTTACTACCTCTTTCGTAACGACGGACTCACCCGCGACAACGGATTTACCAGCGAGGAAGGCTTCACCTTCCCCAATCTCAATGAATTCAGCGCCAAGACCTATGGTGCCCGCCTCGGCGGCCCGATCATAGAAGACAAGGTATTCTTCTTCGTCAACGCTGAACTACAGCGCGATGAAACACCCCAAGTATTTGACCTGGACAATTACCGCGGTGATATCGGTACCGATGAAATTGCCGAACTGCGCAACTTCGTCGGCTCTAGCTATGACTACGATCTCGGATCGTACGACAACAACACCCAGTTCCTGAACAGCGATAAAGTCATCGCGAAGCTGGACTTCAACCTCAGTCCATCCAACAAGCTTTCGATCCGCCACTCTTACGTGAGCGCCGAAAACCTGGAAGCGCGCAGTTCGAGTGCCAGCG
>JBASAV010000534.1:0-2234 GCA_049650785.1 Lewinella sp.
GGCAGACTCCGTACCGCTCATCGGCGCGACCGTCCAGCAAGACGAGCTTCCCGAGAACGGGACCGTTACGGACATCGACGGTCGTTTCCGTTTGTCGGTGCAGGACCTGCCCACCACCCTGACGTTCCGCTATCTCGGTTACGAACCCCGCAGTGTGGCGGTGACATCATCCACTTCGCTGCCGCTACGGGTAAATATGGAGGAAGGTGTCCTGTTCGATGAATTCGAGGTGGTGGTCACCGCACTGGGCGTGCGCCGAAATAATAGCTCCCTCGGCTACTCCGTCCAGGAAATTGAATCGGAGGAACTGACCGATGTCCAGGCCGTGAACTTCGTCGATAACCTGAGCGGTCAGGTGGCCGGACTGCGCATCACCGCCGGGGCCACCGGGGTGGGCTCATCGAGCCAGGTGGTCATCCGCGGCGAGACCAGTTTTACCAATAACAACCCGCTCTTCGTGGTCGACGGTATCCCCATCAATAACAAAACCATCATCAATCTAACCGATGAGGCGGCAGCCGGCTTTCAGGAGGTCGATTTCGGCAACGGGGCCATGGATGTCAATCCCGCGGACGTAGCGTCCGTAAGCGTGCTGAAGGGAGCCTCCGCGGCCGCCCTCTACGGAACGCGCGCCGCCAACGGCGTAATCGTCATCACCACGAAGCGGGGGGGGAAGCAGCCCGGCCTGGGAATCAGCTTCAATAGTAGCCTGACCCTGGACCAGCCCTTCCAACTGCCCCGCTACCAGAATGAGTTCGGACAGGGGCAAGGCGGCGATTTCGCCTTCGTGGACGGACTGGGCGGCGGCATATCGGATAATATCACGTACAGCTACGGTCCGCGACTGGATGTCGGTAATGAGGTGCCCCAATTCGATAGCCCGGTAACTCTGGCCGACGGGACTGTAGTACGCGGCGGTGACGTGGCCGTCCACGGCGGTTTGCCAATTCCGGCCACTCCCTTCGTGAGTCGGCCCGACAACGTCAAGAACTTCTACGAAACCGGCCTCACCACCATCAATAACCTGGCCATCAGCGGGGGGGGTGATTACGGGGATTTCCGTCTGTCGGCCACCGACCTCAACAGCGACAGCTATATACCCGGGGTCAATCTGAAGCGTAAAACCCTGGCCGGCCGTTTCGGCTTCCGGCCTACCGATCGGCTCCATCTCGACGCCAGCCTAAATTATATCAATAGCCGCTCGGATAACCGCCCCGCCGGCGGTTACGGATCCGAGAACATTAACTACGACCTCACCGCCTGGCTCGGCCGACAGACCAACCTGGATATCCTGCGCGACTACTGGCAGCCCGGTCTGGAAGGTACCCAGCAGTACAGCTATAATTATACCTTCTTCGATAATCCCTATTTCACTCTGCTGGAGAACCGGAACGGCTTCGAAAGGGATCGGCTCTTCGGCTTCCTTTCCGCCCGCTACGAAATACTGGATAACCTGAGCCTGACGGTCCGCTCTGGCATGGACTACAGCAACGAGCGTCGTCGGTTTCTACGCAATTTCAGCTCGAATCGCTTTCCCCAGGGCGGCTACGCGGAAAACGACGTGCTCTTTCGGGAGATCAACACCGACTTTCTGCTGGACTACACCCGCGAATTCGGGGACCTGACCCTCAACCTCCTGGCAGGCGGTAACCGCCTGACCCAAACCGCGGAAAACACCCAAAACAGCGCCCTTACGCTAGCGCAGCCGGGCATCTTCCGGCTCAGCAACGCCGCCAGTCCGGTAGTCGTCAGTGACCAACAGGCTGAAAAACGGATTAACAGTCTTTACGGATTGGCCCGCTTCGGATATCGGGACTACGTCTTTATCGACGTAACCGGCCGCAATGACTGGTCCAGTGCACTCGCCACCCCCACCAATGCTGACAATACCAGCTTTTTTTACCCTTCGGTGAGTCTGAGTTTCGTAGCCAGTCGCCTGCTTGACCTTCCGGAGTCAATCAGCTACCTCCAGCTGCGGGCTAACCTCGCCCAGGTAGGTAACGACACCGACCCCTTTCGCACCAGCTCCACTTTCGTAGCCCGCACGCCCTTCAACGGGCAGCCGACCTTTAGTGAGCAATCGGTACTGGCCCAGCCGAACCTCAAACCGGAACAGACTTCCACTTCCGAGTTGGGTGCCGATATCCGGCTTCTGGACTATCGCCTCGGACTGGACTTTACCTACTTCCGGCAGCGGACCGAAAACCAGATCCTGAGCCTTCCCATCGCCCAAT